>JBBSNR010000068.1:0-11131 GCA_038260635.1 Phormidesmidales cyanobacterium | reverse complement strand
GACGCCCAACGCCTACAATACCTACCTCAACGCTGGCCTGACGCCTACCCCGATTGCCAGTCCGGGCCTGGCTAGCTTAAAAGCCTCAGTTGACCCTGCCCCGACCGATTTTCTCTACTTTGTAGCTCGCTATGACGGTACGCATGTGTTTAGCCGCACGCTGGGCGAGCACGAGGCGGCTCAGGGAGAAATTCGCGATCGCGTCGATGCCGAATCTGTGCAGCCGAATACATCTGCACCCGACGGCTAAGTTTCACAAAGATAAATTCTGCTATCCCTTCACCCGCCCTGCTATGAGCTGGATAAATCTACTGCAACCCGACCTGATCTTAAGCAATTCGGTCTTGGGCATTACCCCCAAAATGGTGTGCGACTATGGCCTCAAAGGTCTGGTGCTCGATGTAGACGAAACCATCATCCCAATTGGCCGGCAGCAGCTCGATCCGGCTGTGCAGGCTTGGGCTCAGGAGATTCAGTCGGTGGTGCCGCTCTCGCTGGTCAGTAACAATGTGGGCTATGAGCGAATTCGCAAAATTGCCGTGGGCATGGCTCACGGCGCAGAGGTTCCCTTTACCGCCAGCGCTGGCAAACCCTCCCGGCGCAAGCTGCGCAGAGCGGCGGCAGCGATGGATTTACCCCTTGAACAGATTGCCATGGTGGGCGATCGCCTCTTCACAGACGTACTAGCAGGCAACCGGTTGGGGCTATTCACCATCCTCGTGCAGCCCATGCTAGAGCCCCACTCCAAAGACCCTAGAAATCTGCTGCGCAGCACAGAATTTTGGATTTCTCGGCAGCTAGGCATCACCCTCACTGCCACGCTTTAAACCATGCCTCAGTCCACGTTGCCTCAGTCCACGTTGCCCCGGTACACCCTAGTCGTCAAAATCGGCACCTCCAGTCTCACCCGCCCCGATACCGGCAAACTAGCGTTAGCAACCATTGGCAGACTGGTTGAAACCCTCTGTCAGCTTCAGCAGCTCGGCCATCGGGTGATTTTGGTCTCTTCGGGTGCGGTTGGGGTGGGTTGCGCTCGCCTGGGCATTACCCAAAGGCCTAAGACGATGGCGCTCAAGCAGGCGGTGGCTGCGGTGGGGCAGGGCCGACTAATGCGGGTATATGACGACTTTTTTACCGCGCTCACTCAGCCAATTGCCCAGGTGCTGCTAACCCGTAGCGATCTGGCTCAGCGATCGCGCTACGTCAATAGCTACCGCACTTTTCGCCAGTTGATGAAGCTGGGCGTGATTCCTATCGTCAATGAAAATGACACGGTCGCCACGGACGAGCTGAAGTTTGGCGATAACGACACGCTCTCGGCACTGGTGGCCAGTCTGGTGGCGGCTGACTATCTATTTTTGCTGACCGATGTCGATCAGCTCTATTCTGCTGACCCCCGGCAAGATCCTGAAGCGCAGCCGATCAGCCGGGTGCGGCAGATCAACCAGCTAGAGGCTGAGGTTGGGGCCGCCGGTTCGAGCTGGGGGACGGGCGGCATGACTACCAAAATAGAAGCGGCTAGAATTGCGATCGCCGCTGGCACCCACACTGTGATCACTCAAGGGCAAACCCCCGAAAACATTCTCAAAATCTTGCAGGGCGAACCGATTGGCACCCTGTTTGAAGCCCAGGCGAGCAAGTCAACTGCCCGCAAACGCTGGATTGCCGGCAGCCTGGTTCCGGCTGGGCGACTCTATTTAGATGCGGGGGCAACAGCGGCGATTTGTACCGCTGGCAAATCTTTACTGCCCGCTGGCGTCACCGAAGTAGAGGGAGAATTTGCTTCGCAGGATGCTGTTTTGCTGTGCGATTGCAGCGGTCAAGAAATCGCTCGCGGCCTGGTCAACTACAGTGACGATGAGCTGCGCAAAATCTGTGGCCATCGCTCTGCCGATATCGCCGGTTTACTCGGCTATACCGGAGCCGAGACGGTCGTGCACAGAGACAACCTGGTGCTCACACCGTGAAGTTCTATGCGAGATTGACTGTATGAAGCGGATATATGAAGCTGCGGTTTACTTGTGGGTGAATCATGGCGATCGCCTGCAAATGAATTAGACTGCGCGTGTAAAGCGCTGAGATACTTTTCGACTTACCATGGCGATCGCTTCTTCTTCCGCACCCGACGCTTCAACCCAAAGTCCTGTTCGCAAACCAGCCGTACTGGTCACCGGCGGCGCTGGCTACATCGGCGCTCACGCTGTTTTAGCGCTAGAAGCCGCAGGCTATCAAACCGTCATTTTAGACAACCTGGAATACGGCCACCAGGATCTGGCCAAGCGCCATCTCAAAGCCGACCTCGTCGTCGGAGACACCACTGACCGCGCCCTGCTAGATCGGCTGTTCAGCACTTACGACTTCGCAGCAGTGATGCACTTTGCCGCTTACATCGCCGTCGGCGAATCGGTCAGCGAGCCCGCCAAATACTATCGCAACAACGTATACGGCACGCTCAACCTGCTAGAGGCAATGATGGCAGCAGATATCAAGCGCCTGGTCTTCTCATCTACCTGCGCCATCTACGGCCCGCCAAAAACGGTTCCCATTCCCGAAGATCACCCGCAAAACCCGATCAGTCCCTATGCGACCAGTAAACTGATGGTCGAAAAAATGCTGCTCGACTTTCAGTCTGCCTACGGTTTGCAGTCGGTATGCTTTCGCTACTTCAATGCGGCTGGCGCTGACCCGCAGGGCCGCCTCGGTGAAGATCACAGCCCAGAAACTCACCTGATTCCGCTGGTGCTATTTACCGCTTTGGGTAAGCGCAAATCGGTGTCTATTTTTGGCAGCGATTATGAGACCCGCGACGGTACCTGCATTCGCGACTATATTCACGTTGCCGACTTAGCCGATGCCCATGTAAAAGGGCTAGAGTATCTGCTCGAAGGGGGCGAAACCTCATTTTTCAATCTGGGAAATGGCAGCGGCTTTACCGTCAAAGAAGTGATTGAGACGGCAAGGCAAGTGACGGGTAGAGAGATTGTAGCGGTGCCGTGCGATCGCCGCCCCGGAGACCCGCCGAGTTTGGTAGGCACCAGCGAACGGGCTCAGCAGGTATTAGGCTGGCAGCCTCAGTATCCAGATTTAGAAAATATCATCACCCACGCCTGGCAGTGGCATCAGCAGCGGCATGGCGATCGCGCTTAAACCCATTAAATCAACCCATAAAAAACGGGTGCAGACGGCTAGCCTGCACCCAGTCGTTTGAGCGGGCAGTCAGACCCTATGAGGCGGTCGCGACTCCAATGGGGCAAGCGACATTAGTCCCGCCCAGACCGCAGTAGCCGCCTGGGTTCTTCGCCAGATACTGCTGATGATAGTCCTCAGCGTAGTAAAACTCAGGCGCGGGCATGATTTCGGTCGTGATGTCGCTATAGCCTGCTTTGTTAAGCACCGGCTGATACATCTCCTTCGATTCTTTCGCGGCTTTTAGCTGCGCGTCGGAGTAGGTATAAATGCCAGAACGGTACTGAGTGCCCGTGTCGTTGCCCTGACGCATACCCTGGGTTGGGTTGTGGCTTTCCCAAAATACCTTTAGTAATTCTTCGTAGCTCATGACTTTGGGATCATAAACGACGCGCACAACTTCGTTATGGCCCGTCATGCCAGAGCACACCTCCCGGTAAGTAGGGTTTGGCGTAGAGCCTGCCGCGTAGCCGACAGATGTGCTGTAGACGCCATCGGCCTGCCAAAACTTGCGCTCTGCGCCCCAAAAGCAGCCCAGGCCAAACATCGCCATTTCCAACCCTGCCGGGAACGGTGGCTTGAGGGCGTTGCCGTTGATATAGTGCTTAGTGGGCACGGGCATTTCCTTTGCCCGACCTGGCAGCGCGTCATCGGGGCCGGGGAGCGTGTCTTTTTTGCCAGTTCCAAGTCCAAAAAATGCCATAAATTCCTTCTCTGTATTAAATAGTGCGAACCATAGCTTCCGGCACTTTGCTCCATGCAGCATTACTGACTGTAAGCCATATATAGCAACAGGCAAAGTGTGTAGCAAAGCGCGAATGCATCCGCGCTTTGCTATATCTCAGCCAGGTGAGATGGGTTCGTCTGTTCGTATTGCTGATTTTAGCGCGATGTATTTGACTGCGCAGTCGGCAAAACCGTACAGATGGGCCCGATCCAGGCAGCTGAAATGTTAAATCCTCTCTGCCTGCTGGCTAACTGACCTGAAGATCGAGGAAGATATAACCCTAGCAATTGTCAGAGTCAGCTTCTCTATGGATCGCTTCAGAGTCGAGGTCATTTCTAAAACGCCCAACCCTCAGCAAACCATCTACGCTGCGATGCACCAAGACTACGCCGAAGCGTTTGTCTGGGATCAGCGCGGCGAATGGCCCCCAGAGGAAAAAGCAGGCGAGCTAGTCATCCGCAACCTGCTAAAAGGCGGACGTGGCCACTACGGCCCGCTAGAGCATCCTCAAATCGTCTTAAACTGCGGCTTTTTCCCCCATTCCACCATGCAGCAAATCCGAACTCATCGGGTTGGGCTCAGCTTCGATGTTCAATCATTTCGGTATACGGGCTCTAGAATTTTGGATGTGGCGCTGGGTAAGACTGACGTTGAAGAGGTGTTTTACCTGCGTCCGCTGGGTGCCTATACTGACCGCCAGGGCAAAAAATACGAATATACTGAAGCGCTGCGTCAGCAGGACCTAGACTGGTGTTGGCAGGGCTGCCAACGGTATAAGGCCCGGATTGACCAGGGGTTTTCAGAAGAGCACGCGCGCGGGCTGATTCCTTTTGATGTGCGGCAGCATTGGGTGCTGTCGGCGAATGCCCGGTCGCTGATGCACCTTTTAGACCTGCGCTGGAAAGCCGATGCTCAGCTCGAAGCGCAAAAGCTGTGTGAAGCGATTTGGCCGCATTTTCAAGCCTGGGTGCCAGCGATCGCCCAGTGGTACGAAACTAACCGGCTCAAAAAAGCTCGCCTATCTCCCTAAATTGTCAGTCAAACAACCGCTTCTTTTTACTCAATTGTGTTGTTTAAATCAACAAATTAAAGCAGCCGCTTAAATCAGCAATTATTTTTTCATCGCGTCTTTTCGAAAACTAATGTATGTCATTAGTTTATCTAATGATTAAACAAGAATTGTGAGCTTGCTTTAAGTCATGTAAAGCAAAAGATTGCGGATTCTCATTTATCTCAAGCCGATATTAGTTTTCTCAGCACGCCGTATATAGAGTGAGTTCACGCTTATCTATAGACATGAAAGCAGCCAATGCAGGAGGCTTCTCAGCAATTTAACTGATTGGACACTGACTTAAATATACAAGTACACTTTAGAGAATTCCCGCCAGATCTGGCCAGTTTTTCTCAGGCCGTGTTAACACTGTAGAAATACAGAGGCTTCACAAAAACTTTGTACCGTAGAACCATAGGTGGTGAATTTTTGTCTACGAAGCTACAATCTATGGGGCTCTAGAAAGAATGGTTAAACTTTACTTATCGAGTGGGTAGCCTCTTTTCTGCGCATCCACATGAGTAATTTGACTAACTATTTACTCGCTCAGTTCAGCAAATTTCCTGAGGCACGTATTGCGTAGATATTTAGAGCGCACCCATCCAGGCATATGTTGTCTACATCAAGTTTGTTTACGTAAAGTTTCATCAACCGCTATCGGTTGATGGATTGGCTAATAGTCTGAATCGAATCGGCCACCCGCTTATATACCTACTCGGTTTAAAAACCCATTGGTAATAAAGATATTGCGATTGCCAGACATGACTTTACCCAAATACCGAATCTGTAAACAAACGCCCACAGGATGTAACCAGCCCTCCATAGAATTTTGAGGAGCGGGATTTTAGGGAGCGATCTGGTCCCATCTATTACATCTGATTTGTCACACCTAAGAAGGAGCAAGAGGAACGCGGCATGACCCAGGCTAAGCAAACACTTGAGATTTTAGAATCCAGCAGTGAGCCCAATCAAAAGACCGGGCCGTCAACAGCTACAGCACAGACCATAGACTTGACGGATAAAGGGACGGTTACTGCCACTAAAGCCAAAAAAGAGACTGCCACTAAGGGCGCTGCTAAAGGGAAGACTCGCCGTCGCACTGCTCAGACTAAAAAGAAGCACTACACCGAAGACTCTATTCGGCTGTATTTGCAGGAAATTGGTCGGATTCGCCTGCTGCGCGCAGAAGAAGAAATTGAACTGGCACGTAAGATTGCCGATCTGCTAGAGCTAGAGCGAATTCGCGACGAGATTGACGATCAGCTAGAAGATGAGCCCACCGATACTGACTGGGCTAATGCAGTTGATATGTCGCTGCCCGCTTTTCGCCGTCGGCTGCATTTGGGTCGCCGGGCCAAAGACAAAATGGTGCAGTCCAACTTGCGTCTGGTCGTGTCCATCGCCAAAAAATATATGAACCGGGGCCTGTCTTTTCAGGACTTGATTCAAGAGGGCAGCCTGGGCCTGATCCGCGCCGCTGAAAAGTTTGACCACGAGAAGGGCTACAAGTTTTCTACCTATGCAACCTGGTGGATTCGTCAGGCAATTACTCGGGCGATCGCCGACCAGTCTCGCACCATTCGCCTACCGGTGCATCTGTACGAAACGATTTCTCGCATTAAGAAAACCACCAAGCTACTTTCTCAAGAGCTAGGCCGTAAGCCGACCGAAGAAGAAATTGCTACTCGCATGGAGATGACCATCGAAAAGCTGCGCTTTATCGCTAAGTCTGCGCAGTTGCCCATCTCTCTAGAGACCCCAATTGGTAAAGAAGAAGACTCCCGTCTCGGCGACTTCATTGAGTCCGATGGCGAAACCCCGGAAGATGAGGTCTCAAAAAGCCTGCTGCGCGAAGATCTAGAAAGCGTGCTCAGCACCTTGAGTCCCCGTGAACGCGACGTATTGCGACTGCGCTACGGCCTCGACGATGGCCGCATGAAGACCCTCGAAGAGATCGGCCAGATCTTCAACGTCACTCGTGAGCGCATCCGCCAGATTGAAGCCAAAGCTCTGCGTAAGCTGCGTCACCCCAATCGCAACAGCGTTCTCAAAGAATACATCCGGTAAAGCGTTCAGACCGGATAGTTCAACTCATAGAGAGGAAGTTTGACAATAGTTGAACTTCCTCTTTTTCTTGCAGCCTAGCCAGCCAGCATCCCCTTCCCCTTTTCCCTTCCCTCCCCCCTAGCCTCAACCAAAACTTCACACTTAACGCGACCCCGGCTGTAGACAAATTTTATACAAATTGGTACAGTTGTTCTTGTTAGTGTGTAGCTGGTAGCCTGCAAATTAAATGGAACCCTTAACCGAAGCTCAACAGGAGCTGTACGACTGGCTGGTGATGTATATCCGAGAAAATCGCCACTCCCCTTCAATTCGGCAAATGATGCGGGCGATGAAGCTAAAGTCACCTGCACCGATTCAAAGTCGGCTGGAGCACCTGCGTAGAAAGGAATATATCGAATGGACAGAGGGCAAGGCTCGCACTATCCGAATTTTGCAGGAGTCTCAAGGCGTACCTATTTTTGGGGCGATCGCCGCCGGTTCTATGGTGGAAGCGTTTACCGATACGCTGGAGCATTTTGACCCAGCCTCTTTGACCTTTAAGACTGGCGACTTTGCTCTCAGAGTCAACGGCGACTCGATGATAGAAGCCTTGATTGACAGTGGCGATATCGTCATTATGCGAGAAGTAGACGAGCCCTCACGCATCCGCAACGGAACGATTGTAGCTGCTCGGGTAGAGTCTTCTACCACCTTAAAGTACTACTACCGCGAAGCTAACAAGGTGACTCTAAAGCCTGCAAATCCTCGCTACGATCCGATGTACTATGACGCCGAAGAGGTCAATATTCAGGGTCGTTTGGTAGCCGTATGGCGCAACCAGGATCTCAGTTAGATTGGGTTGGCAAAGTTGGCCTGACTGAACTGCGGTCACTAGCACGCAAGTAGCGGTATACACTGATGTGAGACTCATTGAGAGGGCACAGAGGATGACTGCTGCTGCGCAAGACCCCGAGGAAAAGCTCAAGAAAGAGCCCCCTCCAAAACCTGAGAAACAGCCCGATGGCCGCGCCAGCCGCACTTTTGCTGTAGGGTTACTGGCAGCAGTGCTGACGATCTTGGCTGCGGGTATTGGCGGTTTTTGGTATCTGACGGCTAATAGTCCGCTGACCCTATTGACGGGAGGCGATCGCCCCATTGCAGCCGCTACCGCTTTTGTGCCGACGCGATCGCCCTTCGCCCTCTCTCTGCTAACCCCTCCCGAACGATTGATTGCCCTTCAGCAGGCACTCGCCCGCCCCGAGCAGCGCCGACAGACCCGCCGGGAAATCAGCCAAATTGAGCAAAGCCTGCTCGAAAATACTGGGTTAGACTACAGCCGCGACATTCAGCCGTGGGTTGGCAGTGAAATCACCTTTGCCCTCACCGACCGAGATCTGGATTTTGACAGCGCCAACGGGCAGCAGCCCGGATATATGCTGGCGCTTGAGATTGCGTCTGGACAGCAGCAGCAGGCCCGTGAGTTTTTACAGCTCCTCTGGCAGCAGCAAAGCTTGGCAGGTAACCCGCCCCGCAGCCAGCAAATCAGTGGTGTGCGCCTACTCTACGACGACCCGCCAAATAGCCAGCAGCTCTCCCGTCTAGATGGAAAGCCCCTCACATTAACTGCGGCCAGCGCTCTTGCAGGCGATCAGTTTGTGATTTTTGCCAATGACATTCGCGTATTGCGACGCAGCATTCGCGCTGCCCAAACCGCTACAAACCTGGTTCAAAACCGGGCTTACCGGCAGGCAGCCAACCACCTTCCTGAGCAGCGGATTGGCCTGGCCTATTTCAATACAGCAGATCTAGAAGACGTTAGCGGTGCAGGTGAGTTCGATTCAGCCGATCTAAAATCAAACGCATCTTTTACAGCTATTAGCCTGGGGGTCACGCGCACTGGCCTGGTGGCCAACGCCCGGCTATTGAACCAACCAGCCCGGCTACCAGCGACCGATGCTTTATCGACTGACGGGCTCAGTGCGCCAGTCGATGCCCTCAGGTATATACCAGCAGATAGTGCAATTGCCCTGGCGAGCCAGGATCTAAGTCAGCTGGAGCCCGCTCTCGCAGCGGCGGGGTTGCCGAGCAGCGTCTTGCCCGACTTTCTCTACTTTGGACGGCTTTCCCCTGGCGGAGATGATAGCGAAGCCAATGCCTCAGTCTCAGCCCGACCCCCCTCGGCTCTGGCCCCTTCTTTGGCCCCCTCCCTGTGGAACTGGGCAACGGCGGACTATGGCTTAGGACAGATTAGCCCATCGCGCGATTGGATACTGGCAGTCGCCCGAGATGCCGCAGGCGTTGCCGGGCTAGATGAAGCGGCTGTGGCTCAGGGCTATAGCCTTGTGCCTGTCGCCATTAGAGAAGATGAAGCGATCGCCTGGACCCGATTCAGTGTCCGTCCCCAGTCTCGCTCAGCGGCCAGTAACCTGGAAACTGAGATTTTGGGCCTGCACTTGCAGCAGGGGGCCTATGAAATTTTTGCCAGTTCTCCCGCTGCGATGGAGAGTGCCATGGCCGCGCCTGCCAACCCCCTGCTGAGCGCCAAGCGCTTTACCCAAGCGATCGCCCCGCTGAGCGCCCCTAACGATGGATATCTCTACCTTGACTGGCCAGCGATCGCCCCTGCCGCCAAACGCGCTCTGCCAGCACTCAGTCTGATCGACGTAGCGGCGCACCCCTTCGTCAGCCACATTCAGACTCTGGCCGCAGTTAGAGAGGGCGAGTCCGCTAGCGTTTTTATTCAATTGAGCCAACCTGCTACTGAGCCAGCCGCCCCATAAGTCCACCGTTGAGCCCATGAGTAATCCAGCTCGCTCAGAATTTCCAGGTTCCTCGCCAGACCTAGCAGATACTGGCCAAACTATTTGGCCATTGCTACTTGCCTGGGCTCACGGCTGTCAGCCCTCCCTCAGTCAACGCCAAAAAATTGAAGACTGGGAGCTAGCCTGCCCGAGGCGCGCTGCTGCATGGCAGCTCTCTGCCGACAACGTCACCTGCCGACTAGAAGATAGAGCGGCGTTGCTACAAGCGTTTTGCCAAAAGACGCCTGAATCGGATCTACCCCTGCCAGGTCGCTGGACAGATTGGATTGTGCCGCTGTGGACGCTGTGGCTGCCGCTAGCGCAGCAGCTCGCTCGGGAGCAGCAGAGCTTAGGCACCCCTTTCATTCAGGGGATATTGGGGGGACAGGGCACTGGTAAAACAACGCTAACCAAAATTTTACGGCTGATTTTGGGGCATCTAGGTCACCAGACAGTGGCGCTGTCAATTGACGATCTCTATCTGACCTATGCTCAGCGCTGCAAGCTCAGGCGGCAAGACCCTCGGCTGATCTGGCGAGGCCCGCCGGGTACGCACGATATTGAATTGGGTCGGCGCACGCTGACTCAGCTCAGGCATTCGTCAGCGGGTGAGTGGGTAACGCTTCCCCAATTTGATAAGTCGTTACACCAAGGTGAGGGCGATCGCACCCATCCCATCACCCTACCCGCCCCCACCATTGTGCTCTTTGAGGGCTGGTTTGTCGGTGCGCGCCCCCTAGACGATGCTGCTTTTAACGACGAGCGGTCGCTGCCTGAACCGATCAGCACCCCTGCCGACCGGCAGTTTGCCCGAGACAGCAACCGTAGGCTACACAGCTATCTGCCGCTGTGGGCCTTTTTGGATCGATTGATCGTGCTCGCCCCCTCAGACTATCGCCTGTCGCAAAAGTGGCGACGGCAGGCCGAACGCCAGATGTCACCGGGCCAGATGTCACCGGGCAGTGGCCTCAGTGACGATCAGATCGAGGCTTTTGTTACTTATTTCTGGAAGGCGCTACACCCTGAGCTGTTTATCACCCCAGCAATTCGTAGCCCAAATACGGGGTTAGTCGTTAAGATTGGGCAGGATCATCGCCCTGCTGAAGTGTATTCCCCCTCAGCAGGGCATGCTGAGCCCATGTAAAGACTCGATGTAAAGACTGGGCAAAGAGTTGTAGCTTGCGGCTAGCAGGTGTGCCAGAAACGTTCTTTACCTGCCAAGATAGCAGTTGTTTCTACGCTAAATAGTAAAGTACCGTCAGTCAATGAGGGAATCCAAATGAATATAGTGAGTATGGATAAAACCGTTCAAGTGCTGGT
>JBBSNR010000067.1:0-11300 GCA_038260635.1 Phormidesmidales cyanobacterium | reverse complement strand
CTGGTCTAAAAAGCTGTTAGAGGTTTTAGCAGGCGGCGCTTCTACCAGTGGCCTATTGGCCATTGGACGGCTGCTGTTGCTGCTGGCCTGACCGAGCTGAGTTTTCGCATTGGCCAGGCGAATCTGTCGCTGCTGTAGCTTGCGGCCTATGCGCCGAGCGGCTATTTGCAGCAGGCTGGCGATCGCCACTATACCCACCGCAATTTTGGCCTGTCGCTGCCAAAACTGGGGCGATCGCTCCTGGCGATAGCGGCTAAAAGCAGTGCTCAGGGTGTCGCTGATGGCCGCCGCCCGATCTTCTGGGCTGGCATGGCCGCTCAGCCGCGCATCCAGGCTAGTCACCGTCAGCAGCGGCTGATCATCGACAAAAATAACCGGCAGGTTGCTGGGTTCGTCAGTCTGAACCGTGATCTTCAGCGGACTGTCCGAGCGAGCCAGCGTGTACAGCCGCTGCTGAATCTCTTGAGCCCGTTCTTCAGCGGGCCACTGATCGACGACAGCCGGCGCGCTCACCCAAAACAGCGTTCTCCCATCCAGGTAAATCGGCGCGGCAGCAATCGACTCCGGGGCAATCGTCCACTGGTCTGGGAGCAGCCGGTTGGCGGCTGTCAGTTCTTCTGATGCGGTCGCTGGTGTTGGCGTAGCCTCAAGCGAGCTACCGGGAATCAGGTCGGCTGGAGGCACAGGCACTTGCGCTGGAGCGGGCAGTGCCCACAGCAGCGCCGCGCCGAGGCCAGCCAACAGCCAATGTAGGAAGGGTTTCATTCGCAAGAAAAATCGCATAGAACGGCTCGTCAGCAAATCATCGATACTGTACGGGTACAACCGCTACGCTAAACCATGACCCAGCCGAAGATCCACCCTCACACCCAATTCGATGCGGCGATGATGGTTCGCTGCTGCGAACTCGCTGCCCAAGCCGCTGGCCACACCGCGCCAAACCCAATGGTGGGAGCGGTGATCACTCAGGGCGATGAAATTGTTGGCGAAGGCTACCATCCTCGCGCTGGGGAGCCCCATGCTGAGGTATTTGCTTTGCGAGCGGCGGGCAACCGGGCCAGTGGCGCGACGCTCTATGTCAACCTGGAGCCCTGCAATCACTATGGCCAAACGCCGCCCTGTAGTGACGCGGTGATTCGCTCGGGCGTGCGCCGGGTGGTAATTGGCATGGCCGACCCCAACCCCGAGGCCAGCGGGGGAATTGAGAAGCTGCGAGCGGCGGGTATTGACGTCAGCGTCGGGGTGGAAGGCGATCGCTGTCAGCAGCTCAATGAAGCGTTTATCTACCGGGTGACCCACCACCGGCCCTTCGGCATTTTGAAATATGCCATGACGCTAGATGGCAAAATTGCTACGACCACCGGCCACAGCGCCTGGGTCAGTGGCTCTCAGTCGCGCCAGCGCGTCCATCAGCTGCGCAGTCAGTGCGATGCGGTGATGGTCGGTGGCAATACAGTGCGCCAAGACAATCCAAATTTGACCAGTCACGGCGAGGGTGATCGCAATCCGCTGCGCGTGGTGATGAGCCGTCAGCTCAATTTGCCCGTCGCCGCCAATCTTTGGAATACTGCCCTGGCCCCGACGCTGGTAATGACTCAGACCGGCGCTAATGAAGAGGTGGCTGCTGCCCTACGCGCGCAGGCTGTCGAAGTCATCAGCTTTGATCAGCTCACCCCGACTGCCGCTATGGAAGCCCTCTATCAGCGCGGGCTACTAAGCGTACTGTGGGAATGTGGCGGCACTTTGGCGGCTGAGGCGATCGCTGCTGGCACTGTGCAAAAGGTGTGGGCTTTTATTGCCCCTAAGCTGATTGGCGGGACTGCTGCGCCCTCTCCAGTGGGCGATATGGGCCTGAGCCACATGGGGGAGGCTAGACCCTTGAACCGAATGCAGGTGACAGCCGTCGGCCCCGACCTCTTAGTACAGGGCTATCTGTAAGGTGGCCTGACAGAACGGCTGCACAGCAGATCGATGGCGATGAACTTGAACGAATCCAAGCAGCAAAAGAACGGTGACTACTGGACTGATTGAGGAATAAAAGAAGAAGTTTCTATCCGATGGCGGTAGGCAAGGTCTTTTAGCCTGGCGCTCACAGCCTCGCGACTTTGAAACCCTTCTATGCGCTGTACTATCTCGCCTCCTTCTATGTATAGAAGCGTCGGTAGCGTTTGGAGCTGGTAGCGATTTGCCAACCTGAAGTTTTCGTCAGCATTGACATCAAACAGCTGCACGGGGCCGGGCCACTCGGCCTGAATGCTAGCCAAAACGGGCGTAATCAGCCTGCATAGGCCACACCAGGGAGCACGGAAATGGACAAACGTGGGGACTGAAGATGCCAGGACTTCTCGATCAAAGTTTTCCTCAGTAACCGTAGTCATCATAGGTAGGGGCTCGTTGCTATCTATATATTCTTTAATCTTGTGCGTGAGAGTCAGTCAGCTCAGTGGCTAATTCGACGGCCAGTTCGGCGGCTCAAAAGCCGAGCAAAATAATATCCTTTTCCCGCTGCTTTTAGAATTCCCGCTGCTTTCAGAGTTAGAACAGATCGATCAAGCTACACTCAGCCCCCAGCGGGTAATGATTATATCGCCTCAGCTGACTTCCTTATAATAGGTTACATTTTATATGTTTTGCCAACAAAAGTACACAGAGTTTCGTTTACAAAACTTTTTTCTTGAGAATCAAACTAGCAGCCAGCCCAGGCCGATGGCCAAAGCCGCCCCTACTGTCGTGTTGATAATGTTGACTAGATCGTGGGTTAGCCAGCCGAATTTTTCTTCAATGGTGGCCCCGATCAGGCTTTCTACAGTAGTGGCTCCGAAAGCTGCGATCGCACAGATGCCAACGCCTGCTAAAGAAATCAGCCCCACGGCCCAGGCCAGCGCCGCCAGCGCCAGTGAAGCCACTACGCCTGCCACCGTCCCCTCCAGGCTGACCGCACCTTCTGTGCCTGGGGGAACCGGCTGTAGCGTTGTAATCAAAAACGTTCGCTGGCCGTAGGCCTTGCCAATCTCAGTGGCGCTCGTATCTGACAGCTTAGTGCTCAAAGACGCCACAAATCCCAGGGTCAGCAGCGGCTGCCACAGCCCCAATCCGTCGGGGTAAACGAGCTGCACGGCCAATACGCCAGCTGCACACAGTGCCCCCGTTAGCGCCGAGCCCCATACATTGCCTGGCCCGCGCACGCCGCCCCTGGCTTCGGCAATTCCGGCAGTCTCTTTTTGCGCCATGCCGACTTTAGTAACCGCCGACCCGACAAAAAAATAGAACAGGGTGATGGCATAGGCCCGCCAGCCCAAAGCGCCCCAGACAATCACCCCCAGAATCCAGGCGTTGCCGTAGCCAGCGGGGGTGAGTAGTTTTTTGGGCAGTAAGAAGGCGATCGCAATCAAAACCGTATTGAGGGCGATCGCTGCTAACCAAGGATTATCTACAGACATAGACTTCTGCTATAGACAACTGACAGCTACTTTGCCTTAGTGACATTCTCCGACTGAGAGTAGCGACCGTTGCGACCGCGATACCAGGTGCCGTCGCGAGCCCCCGCTGACAAAATATTAGAGATGCGATTGCGAGCCTTGAGGAAGGAGGTGCGTGGCATATCTTCACTAAAGATAGAAGACATCACATCGGCGATCGTAAACACCTCTGAAGGCTGAGAGCGCAAAACGCTGCTCACTGCTTCCGGCAGCGCGGCCTCTCGGTAGTCAGGTTGAACATACTTTTGCCAGTTGGCGGCTCTGCCGTCTTTTTTCTTTCGCGGTGTCGATTTGCTGACTTTAGGCTTCCGTCCTGGTTTCGCTTTAGCTACCGTTTTCTTGGCGGCGGTCTTAGCGGGGGTCTTAGCGGCGGGCGGACTCTCTTCGGGAGCAGATTCTTCAGCGGCAGATTCTTCGGGAGCAGATTCTTCAGCAGGCTCTGAAACTACGGTTTCACTAGCGGGCGCGCGCTCACCATCGGAGTCTTGGAACATTGTGATGACCGTGAGCACGCCCTGACGCTGCTCACGGAGTTGGGTGAGTTTGGTCTCCAGGGTCTGGACTTGCTGGGCGAGGTCAGTCTCAACAGAAACGAGTTGGGAAAGGACAGGATCGCTCATTTTTTAAAAATCCTCATAGCAGTGACAGGTTCCTTGTTGCTGATCGTAGCGATTTTTGGAAGATAGTCTTTGTACAAAGTGAGTGTAGCGTTTTCTGCGACCGTTGCTAAGCGATCAAACAATTCTGTAAAAATCTCGTAACCCGTTTGCTTGTTTCGCTAACTTTTCCCGGCCCATTTCTCAGCTCTTGCAGGGCGACTAACGAAATACGATGGTCTTGTGGTTGTGCAGCATTACCCGATCTTCAATGTGGTAGCGCAGCCCCCGAGCGAGAACTGTTTTTTCAATGTCTTTACCGTAGCGGACCAGATCTCCGGGCGAGTCGGAATGGTCTACGCGCAGCACGTCTTGATCGATAATGGGGCCACAGTCTAGATCTTTAGTCACATAGTGGCAGGTTGCCCCAATCAGCTTTACTCCTCGGGTATGGGCCTGATGGTAGGGTTTGGCACCGATGAACGACGGTAAAAAAGAATGGTGAATATTGATGATGCGGCCAGGATAGCGATCGCACATTGCAGCCGACAAGATCTGCATGTAGCGGGCCAGCACCATCACCTCACCTTTAGCGGTTTCAAAGTGAGCCATCATCTCTTCGCAGGCCGCCGCCTTATCCTGTTTCACAGGCACGTGGTAAAAAGGGATGCCATGCCACTCAACTAGCCCCCTAAATACATCGTGATTGGAGATGACACAGACAATCTCAATCGCCAACTCACGGCTGCGCCACCGCGACAGCAGGTCATCTAGGCAGTGACTGCTTTTAGAAACTAAAATGGCCACTCGCTTTCTCTGCGCAGAGTCTCGGATGGCCCAGTCCATCTTAAACTGCTCTGCAATCGGCCCAAATCGCCGCCGCAGCTCCTCAATTTCAAAGGGGAGAGAGTCCGCTAAGATCTCCTGCCGCATAAAAAACCGTAGACCTTCTTGTTCTGAGTGGTGCTGGGCCTCGCGGATCCAGCCCTGGTTGTCTGCTATCAGCGAGCTGACTGCCGCGACAATGCCAACGCGATCCGGGCAAGAGAGGGTGAGAATGTAGCGCCTGGGAGAGGTCATATCGCTCAAAAAAACTGGGCTCAAAAAACTGGGCTCAAAAAACTGACAGTGACGCCAGTCACTGAAGAATGATAAAGCTAAGGACGTTCTTCCGGATAGTGGATGCGCTGACAGGTATGATGCCGTTGAGCAGATTTCTCTCAGCTATAGCGTTGGTCACTTTGCTAAATATCGTTCCTCTTTATAGACAGCTATGCGCGCTATTCGTTTTCTGATTCCCCTGTTATTTTTGCCAGCGGGGCTGGGGCTGCTCCTTCAGTCCGTAGCGGGTTCAGCCGACTCGACAACTGTATCGCAGCGCCTGCTGTCACTAGCGCTGGCCCTATTTTGTCCAGAACTCGCTCGGATGGCCATCGTAGATCTCAACAACATCGCAGCGGTGTCTGAATCGCCGGAAGATTCTTGTCTGCGCCGTTTCAAGAGGGTCGTTGTTAGTACTGTTGTTCTAGAAGCGGCTGGATTTTATGTAGCGCTGGTCTCTCTTCAGTGGGGGGCGATCGCTATTATCTTCAGTCAGCTATGGTTTAATCTGCTCGCTGGCATCCAGCTGCATCCTGAACAGTCTCCATCTATCACCCCGCTGGGAATCTCCGGGCGACGAACCGTTCTAGCTGCCAATGCACTGGGGCTAGGGCTGATTGCTCTTTGGCCGATTCAAGCTATTCGCATTTGGCTGGCGGGCGGACTGCTCATGCTGATCACTCTTTTCTTACTCATTAAGTACGGCTGGCCTCAGACAGCGCAGCCGTGATAGAGAATCCAAGTGAGAAGTCAGAGATTGTCAGGCCTAGCCAAAGCTGTTTAAGCGCTACAGCGTTGGTCACATAGTTTGAGTACAGCAACACAGGTAAAAACTCTGACATCCCCATAGGTCAGTGGCTCGCGGCGTACGGATGTATTCGTCTGCCGCTCTAAACGCATCATAAAAAAGCCCAGCTCAGCAAAATTTTGGCAAAATTACTCCGTAATCTCCCTGAAAATCTCAAAAAAACTTGAGAAAAGTCTTGATTAAAAAGAAGAAAACGTTTAAATAGTGTTATTGTCGAAAAAGATAATTCTGGCTAAAAGCATTTCAGGTAGCGTTTTCTCTGCAAAAAACTGCCTCAAAAACTGCTAGGACCACTGCTGCAAAGCATTTTATTCAACCTAAACATAGCTTAAGGAGAAGATGACGTATGTCTACATCTGTTCTGCCACAACTCTTAGAAGTTGATTCTGAGCTGTTGGCTCAAACCAGCACGCTAGAAGCTCAGCTAAACGAGCTGCGCGAAAAGCGTAAAGGTATTCAAACTGTTATCGCGATGTTCGAGTCAGGCGCAGCTCCTGAAATAGCTGACATTGCGAAGGTCACTGAAGTAGCGCCCTCAGAAAAAGCTACAGAAAAAGCCCCAGAGAAAACTATAGAGAAAGCTGCTGCTGCGGCACCCAGTAAAACGACCAAGGCGACCAAAACAGCTGCAAAAGCGACCGCTAAGAGAAAAACGAAAGTGACTAAAGGCACTAAGGTCAAAGCTACGCGCGGTCGTCCGGCTAAAGCCAAAGCCGCCGAGCCTGCTGAAGTTGAGACAGCCACTCCAGATAAGGATACAGATAAAGCGACAGCTAAGCGCAGCGGTAGAACGGCTAACTGGCAGCGCTACGTGCAAGAAAACTATCGCAAGGCTCCCTTGCCCGATGTCATTGTTGGCGTATTGCAGGCACAGCCTGGCAGCGTCTTTAAGATTGCCGATGTCATGACTGCGGTCTTCAAAGAAGATATGCCCAAAAACTACTTCTTAAAGGCCCGCAATCGTGTCTCTAATATTTTGTCTGCGGGTGCTCGCAACGGCGACTGGTACCGGGGCCGGGGCGGTACTTACAGCGTCTCTGAAAAGGCAGTCAAGAGCGCTAGCTAGTTAGCATCTGGTTTAGAGAACCTATCCTCTTTACTCATCAAACTCTGGGAACGTCATCGCTCTCAGAGTTTTTTTAATGGATTTTTTTGATGACAGACTGTCTGCAAATCGTGACAATAGGCTTTGCACAGGTAGACCTATTTATCTGTAGACCGATAGCTCAAAGGGACTACGGGGGCGGCATCTCGCTGGGCGCTTAGGGACAGGGTAATGGTGTTGTCATCGGTGCGTTTATAGACCCATCGCTCTCCTGGGCAAACCTCGGAAGCCAGATCAGGCAGTTGATCTGGCCATCGCCCGACTGACGACAGCTGCTTGGCCTGCAACACTTTTTGGGTGAGTTCTAGAGTGAGGGCGCGATCGCCTGCTTCTTGCCATCGCCTTGCTAAAACCACAGGCACAACCGCCACCGCCGAATTCCATCGGGCTGTTTCCTCTTTCATCACTATCTGCTCAGCGACGGGTTGCGAAGTAGAACACACATCCAAAGTGCTTAGCTGATAGAGGGCGCGATGAACCGTTTGGGTGGTGTCAATAGCGGTCAGTTCCAGATGGTAAGCGGGCGAAAACCAGTAAGACAGTGCTGCGAACAGCCTTTTCTCTAGCTTTTCCTGAGGGCCTGTTCCCCCAGTGGGATGGCCAATCAAAAGCATCAGTGACGTTTGCGAAATCTTATATTGCAGCCAGGCATCGAACTGAAGACCCGCCAGTACAGACTGTTGCTGTGTTTGCTCAACCAGGCGAGCTTGCCATAGATCAGGCACCTGCTCTAAGTGACGCAAAATGCCCGCTTGTTGCGCAGAAACCACCGATACCAGCATCTGAGAGACCAGGTCAGGGCGATGAGCGATCGCCTGATTGAGCCGCCACGAAGCCTCCAAAGTGACCAGAGCCTGCTCCGGCTGCCCTTTTTGACTGGCGTCAATAGCCGAAAGTAACAGCAGCTTTTGCACATTAAAAACATTGACAAAGCCAGGAAATGGATAGTTCAGACCAAACATCTGCTCAAAATTCATCTCCCACCGAGGCGCTTCGCTCTTGAGAATCTGAGACTGAGCCGCCGCTATCGCCTCTCTGTAAGCGTCGAGGTAGGCACTCAGCGGCGGTGGCGGTGCGTCTAATGGTCCGGATAACTTGGCCGTTTGGCGCTGAAGAAACTCGCTTAGCGGCGCTTCAATCGTCCGATAGGCTAGCTCAGCCTCTGGCTGAACGCGGACGAGGCCACTGGAACCATTCGGAATGAAGCCTAGATCAGCCGCTAGCTGGTCAAACTGTTTAGCAGATGCGTTTTGTGAGTAGGTCGGAAACTGGGAAAAAAAAGTATTCGCCTCAGCATCCATCTGGGCCTGCTGTTGGCGAGCCTGAAGACCGCTCCAAAATAAAACTATCCACGGCAAGCCAAATGTCCCCAAAATAGCTAAGAATAAAAACGGACGGGGGCGACTCAGCTGTTCTTTTTGGCTTGGGGTAAGTTTCAAAGTTTTGGGCGATTGGGAAAAGGGCGTGAAGTCGATGAAGAGACTGCACTTCTAGCCTTCCCAAAAGCCCCTAGCCGAAATTTAATTTTTTCGGTGGCAGGCCATCTGCATACAGCTGTCGACCGCAACCCACTTTGGAGCAGCAGCCGGTTGAAATGAAAAAAGCCAGCAGCGACCCATCAGAGAGGGGATCGCTGGGTCTATTTAGGTGCGAGGTCTGGCCTTATTGACTTTGAGCGTGCGGCCCATCCACTCAGCGCCATCTAATGCTTCAATGGCGGCGGCTTCTTCTGCTTCGCTGCTCATCTCTACAAAAGCAAACCCTCTAACGCGGCCTGTCTCACGATCTGTCGGGAGCTTGACAGACTTAACCGAACCATATTCTGTAAATACCTGCTGGATGTCATCCTGGGCGGCATCAAAAGACAGGTTTCCAACGTAAATTGACATAAAAGCGTCTCTAGACTGTCTCTAGAGTATGGATTACAAGGCTTTAGATATAAGATATATCTTCTGCTTCGGGCTTATTGTTTGGACTGGCTATCTCTTTAGCTATTTTTCTGGCTAGCTGCTCAAGCAAGTTGCTATCAGCCACAGTAGCACAGTCACGCGGTGCCACAATAACATGCTAAAGCGCGGCTAGAGGAGGGCTGGAAAAGTTTTAGAGCTCATATGTAATGATGCCTTTAGACCGTTTACCTATCTCAGGTTTACCCGCCTATTACCTCTTTTGGCTGTAGCACGCATTACAAAATAGCGCCGCTAGCTAGCCACAATAGAAAATACTGTTCTCTTTAGCGGTGAGTTGAGATTTATGAGTACTATTTTTCATCTTTCTTTTCCGATTGAAAATATAGCTGACACCAAACGTTTTTATGTGGAAGGGTTAGGCTGCGAAGCTGGCCGTGAGGGTAAAGGGTCACTGATCTTAAATCTGCGGGGACATCAGCTGGTTGCCCACATAGTCAAAGAACCTGTAGCGCCACAGCGGGGTATTTACCCCCATCATTTTGGGCTGACTTTTGCCACTGAGTCAGAATGGGAAGCGTTTTTGCAGCGAGCTAAAGACAAGGGGCTAACCTTTTACCAGCAGCCTAAACACCGCTTTAAGGGGGAGCGTATAGAACATCGCACTTTCTTTCTAGAAGATCCGTTTCACAATCTGCTGGAGTTTAAGTATTACGTCTATCCCAGTGCGGTCTTTGGTGAATTGCAGTATTCTCAGGTCGGTGATGCTCATTAGGCTAGCGGGCCACTGGGTGAGAGGGAGAGCGATCGCGCAATTTCCCTCAGCCCTTGCAAATCGAAGATCATCCGGTTGTGCGACGGTACGCTCAGCCGCCGTGATTGCCCCACCTTGAGCTGGGAACTCCACGGGGGCAAAATCAGCAGGTCGAACGGCGTCCATAAAGAGACAAACTGAAGCGTCTTTAGCAAATGGAGATCTTGGTTAAGCGCCTGCAAAAAAGGGCTGCCCGGTCGCATTTGTCGGACGCCGAGGCGATCGCTAAACAGCCCCAAAGCAGTGCCCTGGTGAGGAGCCGATACGGTCACCAATCGCTGCACCCGTTTTAAACCGCCCAGCCGCTGCACATAGTAGCGGCTCACCAGCCCGCCCATGCTAAAGCCCACCAAGTCAAATGGCTGCTGCGGCCCGATAGAGTTGTCAACAAAGCCAGCGACCTGTTCCGCCAGCGCTTCTAAAGGGGCGTCACCGTTATTGGGCTGCATACTCAGGGCATACACCGACCAGCCCTGAGCTTCTAAATAAGGTTTCAGCACTGAGAAGATCTCGGCTGTATTCCAGATGCCGTGGACTAACACAACTGGGTTACGGCTGGGCGTCTGAGCGACGGTCTGGGCGACGGTCTGGGCGACAGAACGCACGGTCACTCACTCTTTTCCCCACGGTCTTCCCAGCGAAATAAAAACACCATTAGTGCGACTACGCCTATCTGCAAAGCCAGGTTAGGCAAAGAGGCGGCCAGGTCACGCCCGGCCAAAATCTTAGCGAAAAAGACAAACCCCCCGATTGCACCCGACGCCCCAAAAGCAGCATAGATAAACTTACGCAGCCCTTTGTAAGGCGCTTCAGCCTCTGCGAGCAAACGGTCGTAACGCTCCTGGCTCATGCCGCTAGGTGGTGTCTGGCGGGGCACGTTGGCGGTCTTACCCGGCTTTGCTGGTTTGCGGCTTTTGCCCGATGGTTTTTTCTTAGCCATAGCTGCCCTAAACTGATGCGTGGTCTCTATACCAATTGTGCCAGGTCGTGCCCATAAGGTAGGCGATCACTGCTTTGCTTTATAGACGTTTTTTCTATAGGGTTTGGTGACTGAGGACAGGCGCTGACTGCTATAATGCGAACTCGAATTGCCGATGTGGCTCAGGGGTAGAGCAGCTCATTCGTAATGAGCAGGCCGTGGGTTCGAATCCCACCATCGGCTTTGTGATTAGCGGCGCTGGGTCATGCGGCCTCAGAATCATCAAAATAGTTAAAGGGCACAACGATAACGCTGGCCCTTTATTTCTGGTATGTAGATGATTAAGCGTTCAGAAGATTCTCAGCCCAGCCTAAGCTGAGAGGGTTTTGGCCGAGGCAGACCGACGCCGCTTAAGATACGCAGCTAGAATACCCAATCCTGCGATCGCAGTGGGCTCTGGCACTTCAGTCGGCGTGGGCGGAGTAAATGGATCGTCTATGCTGCCGCCAAGAAGCTTATCGCTGCCTGCTCCCGCGTTGACTGCCTGAAACCGAGCGGCAATGTTCAAGGT
>JBBSNR010000066.1:0-11349 GCA_038260635.1 Phormidesmidales cyanobacterium | reverse complement strand
GAAGCGATCAATCCGCGTCAGCTCCTGAAGCTGTCTGAACCCCGCGCCGCTAGCAATCCTCAATAGACGCGCGGTAGGTATAGCAAAGCGCGGATGCATTCGTGCTTTGCGGAGCACTTTGCCCGTTGCTACACATAGCTTGCAGTCAGTAAGGCTGCATGAAGCAAAGTGCTAGAAGCTATAGCTATCTGCAAGCCCCTAAAATACGATAGGATCGTGAGGATTCGTGGCGATTACGCGATCGCAATCAGGCCAAATTTTAGATAGACGAGCAGCACATGGGCAACACCTTCGGCCATCTTTTTCGTATCACTACCTTTGGAGAATCGCACGGCGGCGGGGTCGGCGTGGTGATAGACGGTTGCCCGCCCCAGCTAGAAATTTCGGCTGAAGAAATTCAGGTCGATCTCGACCGGCGGCGTCCGGGACAAAGCCGAATCACGACCGCTCGCAAAGAAACCGATACCTGCGAGATTGTTTCTGGTGTGTTTGAAGGAAAAACCCTGGGCACGCCAATTTCTATCCTGGTGCGCAATAAAGATGCGCGCTCTCAGGACTACGACGAGATGGCCAAAAAGTACCGGCCCTCTCACGCTGATGCGACTTACGATGCTAAGTACGGCATTCGCAATTGGCAGGGCGGTGGCCGATCCTCGGCGCGGGAGACGATTGGCCGAGTGGCGGCTGGGGCGATCGCCAAAAAAATTCTCAAGCAGGTGGCCGGGGTAGAAATCATCGCCTACGTCAAGCGCATTCAAGACATCGAAGCGCCGCTAGATCCAGACACCGTCACCCTGGCAGAAGTCGAAAGTAATATGGTTCGCTGCCCCAATCAGGACGTAGCTGAGCAAATGATCGAGCGAATTGACCAGATTCGTAAAGAAGGGGATTCTATCGGGGGCGTAGTCGAATGCGTCGCTAGAAACGTACCGAAAGGCCTGGGATCGCCTGTGTTTGACAAGCTCACCGCTGATTTGGCTAAAGCCGCGATGTCACTACCTGCGACCAAAGGCTTTGAAATGGGCTCAGGCTTTGCGGGCACGCTGCTCACTGGCAGTCAGCACAACGACGAATTTTACCGGGGTGAAGACGGCGGCTTTCGCACGCGCACTAATCGCTCTGGCGGCACTCAGGGCGGCATCTCCAACGGCGAAAACATCGTCTTACGGGTCGCCTTTAAGCCTACGGCCACCATTCGCAAATCCCAAAAAACAGTCGATAGCGATGCTCAAGAAACCACCCTTGCCGCTAAAGGCCGTCACGATCCCTGCGTATTGCCCAGAGCCGTCCCGATGGTAGAAGCGATGGTTGCCTTAGTGCTGTGCGACCACCTGCTGCGTCACCAGGCGCAGTGCGGCACGCTTTGAGTGAAATAGGCGGCGATCGCATCCCCTGGCAAACAGGGTGCCTTTGGCCTCGGCTCAAGGCGCAGAGTGCCCATGGGTTACGCACCGGAGCCTTAGAGTCCATTGAGACCACTGCTGAATATCTCGAATCAGCGGGTATGCGCTTTGTAGTGCGAATCTTAGCCAACCTGTCGCGCAAGGAAAAAGCCCGCAAGCAGCAGGGCAAAACGATCCCCGCCAACCCCTTCTTGCCGTACGAAGCAGACCTTTACGTCACCGATATTTCAGAGACTCACCTGTGTCTGCTGAACAAATTTAACGTTGTAGACCATCATTTTTTAATCGTTACCCGCGAGTATGAGCCGCAGGAAACCTGGCTGACGCTGGCTGACTTTGAAGCGCTGGTTCGCTGCTTAGCAGAAGTAGAAGGGCTGGCCTTTTTTAACGGCGGCACTACAGCGGGGGCTAGTCAACCTCACAAGCATTTGCAGGTGGTGCCTGATCTTAGAGAGCAGGTAGATTTTTCGATGGCGGCGGCGATCGCAGCAGTGGAATATAAGCAGGCTGAAAACGAGCACGCAGAAGATGAAGCGGTAGGCAGATCATCGCTTTTACCTTTTCGCCATGCAATTATCAAATTTGCTCATCCAGACGACCCCACTAGGCCCGCTCAACCCTCCGACCAGCAGACTGCTGAGGCCCTGAATGCGGCTCAGTTTCTAACTAGCTACCGTCGGCTGCTGAGCGCTGTCGGCATATCGAGCGTCAACTGGCAGGGATCGCAAACAGCAGCGTATAACCTGCTTTGCACCCGGCAGTGGATGATGGTTGTTCCACGCAGCCAGGAAAAGCATTTGGGCATTTCAGTCAATTCTTTAGGCTTTGCCGGATCGCTGCTGGTCAAAGACGAAGAGACACTGGCACGGCTCAAAGCAGTCGGCCCGCTCAACCTGCTGCGAGCGGTAGGCTATCGTCGCTAGCACTGCCAAACGCTTTAAAGAGGATTGACAGAGAGCCGCGCCAGAGAATTGGAAGAAAGCTGTGAAGAAGGCAAAAGAAACGCCAAGGTTGACGAGATTGCCTGTTCTTTGTGGGGTGTGCTGCCGAGGGCAACGATTAGTGAAAGTACCGGTTTAAGCTTCGATGAGTTGGAACAGCTGAGGAGCGATCGCTGATCCCCACTCTGCGGAGCGCAATAGACAGGGCACTAGCTGAATGCGGTGATATCTTCGCCGCACTCATCAACCAGGTAGCAGAGCGCCTTAAAGCGCAGCATGATTAGCTGCTCGTATAGCGGGTTGATCTTACACATCGGCGGAATGTGGCCAAGCGTGCGGCCAAAGAGCTTCAGGTCTCTTTCAAACGGACAGTCGGCGGGGATCAGTGACACGATGCGGCGAGCGGTTTGCTTGTTTTCAACGGAAATCTGCTCAATCCGTCGTCGCACGGGGTTCAGGAGATCCAGTGATTTTTTGTTTTTGAGGACAGAAGAATTCATGGTGAAAGAGTATTTGAGTAACTCAGTAATGTCGGTGACGGAGATGACTGCATTTGCTAAACAACATTCCCACGGCTCTAAGGTAATCAATCAGGGGAAGCACTGTTTAAAGCAATCGGTAAACTTGATGCAGATCGGCTAAAGCTCTGATGAAGGCGAGCATTGGCAGCTTTTGTCTTTCAGCAGTTACGGGCAGGGCTACAGAGGGCTGCGACCCTAGCTGTATAAGAGCTGACAACCGAGAATATGTAGGGTATATAAATGATTTGGCCCCTGAGCTGTAAAAGTAAGGTGAGTGAGGTGATCGGGGCGTAAGGCACTTGATATAACACTAGCTACGTTGGCATTGTCGTTAGATCTTCTTGATCTATTTGTAGGTTAGCAATGCCGTGTTGTGCTGTAGCCGGTCAGGGGGCACGTTTGCGAAGCGTCATAGTCCTGGTGTGACAGTTAGGGTGTTTTCAGAAGCGGCGATCGCTAAAAATACAGCTTCGCCCCCGCTTTTGATGACCATCGTAACCATAGAAAATCCGCCTACAGGTTCACAGAGAACATTTTGGCCGCGATCATGCAAAGTTTACATGATGTTTATGCGGTGATTTGAGCAGGGTGAGTATATATACCGACGCTCCTGTGAGCACATACTAAAAGGCTCCTCTGAGACAATTTGTAGACTGTCTCAGAGGAGCCGTTAGCTGCCTGCGGGTGAAAATGGTTTGGTGCGCAATTAGCGCATGGTGACAAATTCTTCAGCAGAGCTGGGGTGAATGCCAACGGTCGCATCAAAGTCGGCCTTGGTCGCGCCCATCTTGAGGGCGATCGCCACCCCCTGAATAATTTCAGCTGCGCTGTCGCCGACCATGTGCGCGCCGAGAACTTTGTCGCTCTCAGTATGCACAATCAGCTTCATCAGGGTCTTTTCGTCTTTATTCGGCAAGGTGTAGTACATCGAGCGGAAGCGCGAGCGAAAAACGTGAATGTTGTCTTCCCCGTATTGCTCAATCGCCTCGCCTTCGGTGATGCCAACGCTGGCGGCTTCGGGTGTGGTAAAGACCGCTGAAGGAACGGCTTCGTAGCTCATGATGCGCGACTTGCCGCCGTAGAGCGTATCGGCTAGCGCCCGGCCTTCGTTGATAGCCACCGGGGTGAGGTTAATTCGGTCGGTGCAGTCACCAATGGCATAGATGCTCGGTTCTGCAGTTTGACTGTATTTGTCAGCGGCGATCGCGCCCTTATGCGTCTCCACCGCCGTATTCTCCAACCCCAAATTCTCCAGCTTGGGCCGCCGTCCGGTCGCCGCTAAGCTGACTGCATCGGCAACGATTACCTGCTGCTCTTTACCGTCGCTGATAGTAACGGTGACGCCATCGCTGGTCTTTTCGATCCCTAAGATTTCAGAATTGGTCAGAATCTTGATCCCGTGCTTCACTAGCGCCTCGTGCAGCTCATTGCGCACGTCTTTATCAAACCCGTTTAGAATCTGCTCTTTGCGGATGACTTGAGTGACTTCAGTACCCAATCCATTCATTACACAGGCAAATTCACAGCCAATATACCCGCCGCCCAAAATAACCATGCGCTTGGGCTGCTCGCTCATTTCAAACATGCCATCTGAAGTGATCGCGTGCTCAATTCCTGGAATATCAGGTTTGACTGGCTGACCTCCAACTGCGATCAAAATCCTTTCGGCAGTAACTTTTTGATCGCCCACTTCTAGCGTGTGGCCATCCAGCAGCTTGGCATGGACAGGAAATATCTTGACTTCAGCGTTGTCTACCATGCGCTGATAAATACTGTTGAGCCGTTTTACCTCGTTATTGACATCGGTGATCATCTGATGCCAGTCAAAGCTGCCGGGCTTAACGTACCAACCATACCCTGCTGATTCTGCGGCATATTTAGGGAAGCGAGAGGCGTAGACCATCAGCTTTTTAGGTACGCAGCCCCGGTTTACGCAGGTACCGCCCAGGCGATCGCTCTCAGCTACTGCGACTCTGGCCCCATGAGAAGCCGCTCGCCGCGCAGTCGCAATTCCACCCGAGCCACCGCCAATTACAAAAAGGTCAAAATCGTAAGCCATAAATGAGCTACTCCAGATAAACAAAAAGAGGTCAATGCTGAAAAGAAGATGTCGTTAGGAATATCAATAAAAGCTAGCGGGTACAAAAACCACCTGGCAGCCATAGAGAATAAAAAATATGGGCAGTCATGCTATCTAAATCGTCTACACAAATCATAAATGAATTTGCAAAATGATGATTTCCCTTTTCTTGGGACTGAAATCCCTCTTCCCTTTGCCGACTGACCTGGCTAGCTAAAGCAAGGCCAATAAGGCAATTAAGAAGAGGGATATCGTCTCGTTACCGCTTTAGAACAGCACGCTCTAAAGCTATACGGATAAGGCAGACTGTCAAAAAGTAAAAGCCCTAAACAGCAGCAGCCTTATCTATTTTTTGGAAGTAGGCTTCCAGGTCATCAGAGCCACCCACCAAGTGACCGTCTACAAATACCTGAGGCGTCGTACCCGCGCCCGAGACCGCATAGAGTGACTTCGTGGTGATGCCACTGTCGCCTAGTTCTACCTGTTCGTAGGTCATGCCGTGTGCCTCTAGCAGGTCTCTTGCCTTGGCACAGAAAGGACAGCCAGGCTTGCTGATCATAAATACGCGGTGAGGCTTACCGGCTTTTTCGTTGATGTAGTTCAACATCGTTTCTGCATCAGAAACTTCAAACGGGTCGCCAGGCACCTCGGGCTCAATAAACATTTTCTCAATGGTGCCATCTTTGACCAGCATCGAGTAGCGCCAGGAGCGAGCGCCAAAGCCCAAGTCAGCTTTGTCAACCAGCATTCCCATCTGATCGGTAAACTCGCCGTTGCCATCAGGAATAACAATAATGTTCTCAGCTTCCTGATTCTCAGCCCAAGCATTCATCACAAACGTGTCGTTGACCGACATACAGATAATGTCGTCTACTCCGTTTTGCTTCAACAGCCCAGCATACTCGTTGTAACCCGGTAGGTGAGTTGATGAACAGGTCGGCGTAAATGCACCCGGCAGTGAAAAGACAACAACAGTCTTACCTTTGAAAAGCTCGTCGCTAGTAACATCTACCCATTCTTCGTTCTGACGGGTGCGGAATGTGACGCTAGGAACCTTTTGGCCTTCATGATTTTCTAATGCCATCGGATAGAAATCTCCTTACAGTTGGGGACATTTAGCGTAGGATGCGACGGCTGAGCCAGTAACTGAGCCATAGTCCTACGGTTAATTTATGTACAGATTAAATCATACTCGTTATGAGTACGATTTATCAACTCGTGGCAGCCGCACCTATAAACAAATCCTTCAAAAGGTATAGATTGGCCTCTTATCGAGAAAGATTTTGCTTAGCCCAGAGAAACATCTAAAAACATCATCACGACAAACCCGAGCATGACACCTAAGGTTCCTACCTGGCCGAGGTCTTTGTGGTCTATGTCGGGAATGATTTCGTCGACGATGACAAACAGCATCGCACCAGCGGCAAAAGACATGCCCCAGGGTAAAAGTGCCGCTGAAAAGGTGACGACCCCCGCGCCCAGCAGACCGCCTACCGGTTCGACCAAGCCGGTCAGAGTAGAGACTCCCAGCGCATATAGCGGACTGTAGCCCAAGTTGCGCAGCGCTACGGCTACTACCAGTCCCTCGGGAATATTTTGCAGGCCGATGCCGCTAGCTAGGGTGAGACCACTGCTCAGATCGCCTGAACCAAAACCAACGCCGACGGCCAGCCCTTCGGGGAAGTTGTGAAGGGCGATCGCAATCACAAACAGCCAAATCTGCTCGAATTTTTCTGCGGCTATGCCCTCTTTGCCCTTAAAGAAATGCTCATGTGGGAAAAAAGCATTCGCCAGCCACAGGACGATCCCGCCCAGCAATACGCCTGCGACCATCACCCCAGCCGCCGCCATCTCCGAATAGCCCTGGCTAATTGCCGCCTCCGTGCCTGGAATTAGCAGCGAAAAAGAGGTTGCTGCCAGCATCACCCCACCGCCTACGCCTAGCAAGATTCCCTGCATCCGGTCTGAAAGGTCAAACGGCAGCATCACTGGCAGCCCGCCCAGCCCTGTCGCCAGACCTGCGCCTAAGCTTGCCAAAAATCCAACTAAAACAGTATTCACAATGGCTCCTGCATTGGCTCCCGCATTGGATTCCGTCCTACGCTGGCAAAAAATCGTCAGACCAGAGCCCTTTGGATTCGAGCCATTCGCGGTTGAAGATTTTAGACTGATAGCGCGAGCCGCCGTCGCACAGGATAGTCACAATTGTGTGACCTGGCCCCATCTGCTTAGCCAGCGCCACTGCCGCGCCCACGTTGATACCCACCGAGCCACCCATAAACAGCCCTTCTTTGTACAGCAGCTGGTAAATCACTCTTAGCGCTTCGTGGTCGTCTATCTGAATGGCATCGTCAATGGGTGCGCCCTCCATGTTGCCAGTGATTCGGCTGTTGCCAATGCCTTCAGTGACCGAATTGCCCTCAGGCTTAATTTCGCCTGTTTTGATATAGCTATAGAGACCGCTGCCCATCGGGTCGGCCACGACGCAGCGCGCCTCCGGATTTTTTTCTTTGAGGAACATCGCGACTCCGGCATAGGTGCCGCCGGTGCCAGTGGCCGCTGTCCAGCCATCGATTTTGCCGCCGGTTTGTGCCCACATCTCAGGCCCGGTGGTCTCGTAGTGAGCCTGGCGATTGGCCAGGTTTTCAAACTGGTTGGCCCAAATGGCGTTGTCTAGCTCATCGGCCAGACGACCGGAGACCTTGACGTAGTTATTGTCGTCTTTGTAGGGGACAGCGGGGATGGGCCGCACGTCAGCGCCGAGGGTGCGCAGCAGATCTATCTTTTCTTGGGACTGCGTTTCGGGAATGATGATGACGCATTTGTAGCCCTTGGCGTTGCAGATGTGAGTTAGTCCGATGCCGGTGTTGCCTGCTGTGCCCTCTACTACCGTGCCGCCTGGCTTCAGTCGACCTTCTTTTTCGGCTTGCTCAATGATATAAAGCGCTGCCCTGTCTTTGACGGAGCCGCCTGGATTGAGAAATTCTGCTTTGCCCAAAATCTCACAGCCGGTTTCTTCGCTAAAGCTATTGAGCCGAATGAGGGGTGTATTGCCAACGGTGCCTACAAATCCCGATTTAATGTCCATCTGCTACGTGCGCTTTGCCATTCAACCCTTTTATCCTACGCGATCGCCTGATAGCGCGCTGAAGATTAGACAGGCCCATCTCAAAAAGAGGGTCTAGGCTGGCGAGGCGAGGCGTTGGTAGGCTAAAGCTAGCCCGTCATCATCGCCCACATTTCCGGGAAAAAGCACCACCGGCAGATTGGCGAATTGAGGGTGATCGGCAGCCGTTGTGACGATAGATACTCCCGGAATGACCTGGCCTAGTAGCCGCGCGGCGGTAAGCGCTAGCCCTTTGCTGAGGGTGTCGTTGGAAGTGATACCGCCTTTGCTAATTAAAAAGCCAATATCGCTAGGGAGACTTTTAACAATATCCATCAGCAGCGTAGAGACGGCTTCTCCAAAAGCTAGGCGGGTTTGGGTATCTGAGAAAGTCAGCTCTTCGCGGCTGGTATAGACAGCGGGGGTTTGGCCGCCAGCGTGGATTTGTTCTATCTGGCTGTTGACTTCTTGTAAGAGTTCGTCGTGGCTGGTTTTGGGATTCTCTTTGAGCCGAGCAACGTCAATTTCGATTCCTTGAATGCCCGGAACTTCGAGTAGTTTTTGCAGCTGCTGGGTCGTTTTTTTGACGTGGGAGCCGACGATGATCGCACCGGAGGGAGATCGGGTGATGCGGTTCATCTCCTCGGGTGGGGTGGGCTGTGGTGGTAGTTTGGCCAGGGCCGTGAGCAGGCTGGCGGCGCTGCGAAATAAGAACTTTTTGCCTTGGGCAGCAGCGGCGATCAGGTCTTCGGCAAATTTGTCGAGGTCGCTCTGCTGCTGGCTATCGACGGCGACGCACTGGTTGTCGTGCAAATCCATCAGCCGGTCTAAAGAGCCCTGGCGAATGTCGTCAAGCAGAAAGCGCTCTACCTGACTGGCGGGGATTTTCCCTTTTGTTTTTTCTGCAACGTAGTCGGGCAAATAGCTGGTGCTGTAGCCAAAAACAGAATCTTGGGCAAATTCGGTGTCGTGAGTGGCGATGCGTTTGCCGCCCGATTCGATGTAGTGGGTGCTGTCAAGGGTGACCCGACCCCCTTCAAAAAAGGCCGGGGTAAGAAAGTGGGCGTCGAACGGGCCGAGGTGCTGGGCGATCGCATCTGTCTCAACCGGATAGTGCCCCCGCAGCGTAGAGTCTGAGCGGCTGACCAGCAGAAAATTGGGCGTGTGTGTCTTTTCTAGGGCCAGCTTGAGATTTTCACAGACTTCGGTGGTGACGGCCTTGGCGGCTTCGGGGGTGAGCGATCGCGTATTCGTCAGCACAAAGAAAATTGGCGAAGCATCTTTCAGCCCCAGGGTCAGCGTTTCTATGTCCCACTTCAGCAGCAGCAGACAGCTGTGAACTGTCTGTGATCCGGTCGGATCGTCGTCTAGCACGATAATTTTGGGTTGGCTAGCGGGCGGGCGGGCGGGCTGATTCATAGGTGCTCTGGGGGTGCTCTGGGGGTGCTCTGGGGGTGCTTTGGGGCTAGGGCAAAACGGCGCTGGTGATCAGATAGCTCACCAGGCTACAGACCAGAATGGAGGCTGCATTAAACAAAGCAGCAAAACTTTGGCGCAGCTTAGGATTGTATTCGAGCGCGTCGCCGACAATCTCCAGGGTAGGGCGATAGTTCTGAGCGTCGGGCGCTTCGGCCTCGGTGTGGAGCTGCTGGGTGTGCTGAGCAAAGTCTTTGAGCAGGTAGCGCAGCCAGAAGGTGAGCCCGACGATGGCAAGCAGGGCAATAGTAGAAACGACCAGTGGATGGAGGAGGAGGTTGACGATGGCGATCGCCCGCTCAGAAAGCTCATAGCGAGAGAGCCGCAGCACGGCCCATACCAGGCCCGATATGCCCGTTTTATAGAGCAGCGATAGATAGGCACGCCGATCTTCTTCGTCAAACCGTTTGGCGACTGCTGGGTTAGCGGTGTCTACCTCAGCTTTGGCTTGAGGCTTAGCGGTAGCTCTGGTTTTTTTGCTTTTGCGGGCGGTGGGTTTGTTGGCTGCGCGCGATTTACGTTTGCTGCCACTGGCTTTAGCGAGTCCCGTCTTTGCAGCGTTGGTAGGCGTATTCGCGGTTGAGGGGCGATCGCTCGCGGTGCTAGCAGGTTTGGCGGCAGTGGGTTGAGTGGCTGTCGGCACAGTGGGCAAGCTGTCTGAGCGGGCTGTCTGACCGGTATTTTGATCGGCCTGACGCTTGGGATCAGACTGAGCAGGGACAGCACGCTTGCCTGACTGATCGCCATTGTCGCTTGGCTTACTCGGGTTGCCAAACGGACTTTGGCCGTAGGTTTCAGAATCGTATGCCATGGGTTTTCGGTCAGGGCACCAGTACGGTCAGACTACCAAGAAAAGGTCTCAAAAGAAGGCTTGTTCTACTGCGGTGCAGCGGCCTTCAGTCTGAGCGCGGCTTCTTCAAACAGCTCTAATGGAGCCCCGCCGGGGATCAGCAGGTCATTCATTAAAAAGGTGGGCGTCCCTCTCACGCCGAGCCGCTGAGCGAGCTCTGTTTCTTTTTCGATGGCGGCTTCGGCTTCGGGGCTGTTGCGATCGCGGTTAAACTTTTCCATATCTAGCCCGATTTGCTCAGCCAGCGACACGTAATAGTCTTCACCGAGTTTGTCCTGATAGGCAAACAGGCCGTCGTGATAAAGCCAAAACTGATCCTGCTGTCCAGCGGCCCAAGCAGCTTTAGCAGCGGGCAGCGCTTCTGGGTGAATGCTGACCAGCGGAAAGTTTTTGTAAACGTAGAGCACGTCTGACGAATGAGCCTGGGTAAAGGTCTTCATGTCAGCGGCGGCCACTGCGCAGTAGGGGCACTGAAAGTCTGAAAACTTGATCAGCACTATTTCAGCATCCTGCGGGCCTTTGGTTGGAGAAGTGCCCACCAGTTCGGTCCGGTCCATCGATTGCAGGACGCTCTGCACCTGCTGCATCTGGGCTTCCCATTCGGCCCGAGCCGCCGCCTCGGGGTCAGCCGGATCGGCCTGTGTTAACGCAGTCGCTTCAGAGGGAGGTGCAGTGCGCTTGGGGCTCAGTAAGGCGAAGGCAACGGTGACACTGCCTAGCAATCCCAGGGCAATCACCCACAGCATCAAAGTTCGCTGCCGTTTTTTGGGAGTGGACGGATTTTTGGGAGTGGACTGATCTGAAGTCATAAAAATCTTCACTGCCTCTTCACTGGGGCTTACTGGCAATCCTAAACGATTCGCTCAAGATCAGGAGAACCCTAGTCAACCCAGCCAATATCGTCGTCACTGAGCATACTGTTGTTTTGTCCGCCCGCCGGGGTGCCGCGCTGAATGGCATATTCAGGAATGG
>JBBSNR010000065.1:0-11360 GCA_038260635.1 Phormidesmidales cyanobacterium | reverse complement strand
TCGGCGTAGGCTTTGATGCCGCGACCAATTGAAGCCGGGACTTCTTTGATGCCCACAGCCACTTTGGTTGCCACAGCGTTGATGGCGATCGCAATTTTGGCGTACAGCTCATCTTTAGTGGGCAGGTCAGCGAGCGCTTCAGAATCCTTCTGGTTCAGCAGCTTGCCTTCCAGCACACCGCCGAGCAGCTCGGTCTTTTTGGTGTCTTTCTGAAACTTTTTGTAAGCCTTAACCGCAGAACCAATGTCTTCTTTGGTGAGCATGACTGCCGTCGTGCCCGTCAGCAGAGACTCTAGTTCTTGCCACTGCGTTTGGCCGTCAATGGCTCGCTTTAGCAAAGTGTTCTTAGAGATTTTACAGACCGCGCCTGACTCCCGCAGCCGGTTGCGCAAGTCGCCTATCTGACCGACCGAAAGGCCCTGATAGTTAATCACAAAGGCAGACTCTGACTCGTCTAAAAGAGCTTTGAGTTCAGTGACAATCGCTTGCTTGTCCTCTAGGGTTCTTCCCATTCTATTTCACCTCCTTTTTGTTTAGATTTTTTGCCTCGATGGGCAAGCCTGGTTAATTTACCTCGGCAGGAAACTTTGTAGCCAGCAAAAAGCCTCGACCTTAAAACCAGATCGAGGCAAACGGTTTGAAGCTTTACTGACGTTAAATAAACACCACAGGGGCAACGCTTCAACCGCATACCTCGGCAGGAAATTAAACGGTTTGATAGTTAACAAACTATCGAGCGCACCTGCTGTCTCTGGTAGCTATATTCAATTTTGAGATTGAATCATGGGCTGTTTTAAGAATGCTTAGCTAATGACTTCGTTGAGTTTCAAGTCGCGCAGCGCCTGCACGTCCACCAAGATAGAAGGCCCCATCGTTGCCGAAATCGAAACCGTGCGCCAGAAGCGACCTTTTGCACCCGAGGGGCGATTGCGATCAATCGTCTCCTGTAGGGCTTTCAGGTTTTCTAGCAGGTCTTCTGGGGAAAAAGAGACCTTACCAAACATAACATGAACAATGCCTGTTCTGTCGGCGCGGAATTCGAGCTTACCGGCTTTAAAGGCGGCGATCGCCTGCGCCAGGTCAAACGTCACCGTCCCCCCTTTGGGCGAAGGCATCAGTCCCCGAGGACCCAGCACCCGGCCAAGCCTAGCTACCTTGGGCATCATGTCTGGCGTTGCTACGAGCACGTCAAAATCCATCATTCCCTGGCCAATTTCGTCAATTAGCTCTTCTGAACCGGCCATATTTGCCCCGGCTTCACTGGCTTCATTAACTTTCTCACCACGGGCGATGACGGCCACTCGCACATCTTGACCGGTGCCTTTGGGCAGGGCCACTGTGGTCCTCAGCTGCTGGTCGGTGTATTTAGGATCGATCCCCAGCCGAATGTGGGCTTCTGCCGATTCGATGAATTTTGCCGTTGCGGTTTCTTTGAGCAGGGCTACCGCCTCCAAGGGCTGATAGGTTTGTTCGCTATCTACTTTTTCGTAGAGCGCCTGCATACGTCGAGAGATTTTTGCCATGTTTTTTTGGGGTCAGTAGCGAAGCAAAAGCTTCTCCCCCGATAGTGTTGTCTGTCGGATCTGTTTTTTTGAAGAGCGATCGCTAGCCAGCGACCTCAACGCCCATATTGCGAGCGGTGCCTTCAATGATATTCATCGCCATCTCAATGTCGTTGGCATTGAGGTCAGGCATTTTGGTTTCAGCAATTTCTTTGAGCTGAGCGCGGGTGATTGATCCCACTTTCTCAGTTCTCGGATTGCCCGACCCTTTTTCAATATTTGCCGCCTTCTTGATCAAGACTGAGGCAGGCGGGGTTTTGAGAATAAAGGTGAAGCTTCTGTCTTCAAAGACAGAAATTTCAACCGGCACAATCAAACCTGCCTTCTCAGCAGTCCTGGCGTTGTAATCTTTACAAAACGCCATGATATTGACACCGTGTTGACCCAGCGCGGGGCCAATTGGCGGCGCAGGGTTCGCCTTGCCAGCGGGGATCGCTAGCTTAATGAGCGCAACTACCTTCTTTGCCATTGATTAACTCTTACTAACTGAACTGTAAATACCGGGCTTCGACTCTGCTCAGCCCTCTTTTTTCACTTGATTAAATTCAAGCTCAACCGGGGTGTCACGACCAAAGATAGAGAGCAGGGCCTTTAGCTTGCTGCGCTCTGGGCTCACTTCAATCACTTCACCTTCAAAGTCTTTAAACGGCCCCGAAAGCACCGTGATCTTATCACCAGCAGCCATGTCGATTTTGACGACAGGTGCCTGCTCTTGGGTCTGCTTAAAGATACGCTTAACCTCGCCAGGGCTCAGAGGCATCGGCTTCACATGGCCGCGACCGCGACCTTGAGCGCGTCGCTGCTCAGCCCCCACAAAGTTAATCACATGCGGCGTGTTTTTGACCACCTGCCAGGCGTCGTCATTTAGCAACATGCGAATCAGCACGTAGCCCGGAAAGACTTTCTCGTCAATGTTGTGGCGAGAGCCGTCTTTGCGCATCTTCACCGCAGGCGTCTGAGGGATTTCTACCTCTAAAATGGCACCGCTAAGGTCGAATGTTTTTACCCGCTGCTCTAAGGTGAGCTTCACCTTTTTTTCACAGCCAGATGCCACCTGCACCGCGTACCAACGAGGCCGCTGCGGGCGCTCAGGCAAATCAGCTGCTTCGACATCTGCCAGCGCTTCTGGAGAGTCGTCGTAATTGGGATCGTCGGATGCGTAAGTCATAAAATCAGAAAACCTGTCTAGAGGCCCAGCCAAATAGCTTATCTATAAAGTAGATCAGCGTTGCCGATAGCCCCACCATCAAGATCACAGCGGCAGATTCGCTAATCAGCTGCTGACGAGTCGGCCAGATCACCTTGGCGAGTTCTTCGCGAGTCCCTCGGCTGAAAGCGGCGGCATCGAAGCTCTCAGAGCCATCTTTAGCCTGATCAACTGGTCGTTTGACGCTGCTGTCGGCGGCTGATTTGGTATCTTTTTTTGCCACTGGTAATTCCTCGCCCGCTCAAATAAAACTCAAATAAAACTACGCTGGTAAAACCATGCTAACCGCTCAGCCAGCTAACGGCTCAGAGTCACTGCTCGCTCAGATTTGCAGATCTACTCAAGGGATCAACTATGAGCTGCTGCACGTTGATCCCTCTCGGGCAAACAGCCTTTTGGTCGGCTATGGCATCTGAAAAGCGCGTCCTGGAGGACTCGAACCCCCGACATTCGGTTTTGGAGACCGACGTTCTACCAGCTGAACTAAGGACGCATGACTGGTACAGATGCGGCTGTAGGGGCTAGCGCTATCACCACCCTCTACAGCAAAGCCTCAAAAGGCTGTAGTGACCGGACTATAGCGCGCGGTCAAACCGCTGCTTGAGTCGAGTGGCCTTACCAACGCGATCGCGCAGATAATAGAGCTTCGCCCGACGAGCCTGACCCCGGCGAATTACTGTAATAGTAGCAACTCGGGGAGCATGGATTAAAAAGACTCGCTCTACCCCTACCCCTTGAAAGACGCGGCGCACTGTAATGGTCTCATTAATACCGCCATTGCGCATGGCAATTACGGTGCCTTCGTAGGGCTGGATGCGCTCTTTGCCACCCTCTACAATCCGCACCCCGACGCGAACTGTATCCCCCACGTAGATCTTGGGAAGATCGTCTTTGATTTGTTCCGCCTCAATAGAGCGGATAATTGCTTCAGCGTTCATGACAGCCCTTAAAAGCGCACAGTCTACAAGGTTATAGCAAAAAAGAGAGAATGTGAAGAGGCAAACTAAAAACCGCTACGATAGAAGCCGAACTTATCACCTGTCGCGGTCTGCCTGCCTCAGTCGCAACTTAATTTTTTTGCCATGAATTTTCTCACCAGCCTGCTGCCCAGCGTCTCCTTCCCACCTGCTCTGAGGGTGAAAGCCGGTAGACGCATCGAAATTAAGTCGGCCCCAGAGATTGAGACGATGCGGGCAGCCGCCAAAATCGTGGCGACGGTGCTAAAAGAAATTAGTGAAATGACGCAGGCGGGTATGACCACCGCTGACCTCGACGACTACGCGGAAAAGCGCATTCGAGCGCTAGGGGCAACGCCTAGCTTTAAGGGCTATCACGGCTTCCCGGCCTCCATTTGCGCCAGCATCAACAACGAAGTGGTGCACGGCATTCCCCGCAAGCGAAAAGTGATCAAGTCGGGGGATCTGGTGAAAATTGACACTGGGGCCTATTACGAGGGGTTTCACGGCGATTCCTGTGTGACTATCTTAGTGGGCAAGGTAAAGCCTGAGGCAAAGAGACTGGCTGAGGCCGCCGAAGAGGCGCTGTATGCTGGCATTGCTGAAGTTAAGCCGGGCAATACGCTGATGGATATCGCCGGGGCGATTGAAGATTCGATTAAGGCGAATAAATTTACGGTAGTCGAAGACTTCACTGGGCACGGGGTGGGGCGCAATCTGCACGAAGAACCGTCTGTGTTTAACTTTCGCACGAAGCGGGCACCGGATGTGACGCTCCAACCTGGAATGACGCTGGCGATTGAGCCGATTTTGAATGCGGGCACCAAGCACACCCGCACGCTGAGTGATCGCTGGACGGTCGTCACGCTAGATCGATCCCTGTCGGCGCAGTGGGAGCACACGGTGCTGGTCACTGAGTCAGGCCACGAGATTTTGAGCGATCGCACCCAGCTATAGCCGCTCACTTAAATCCGTGAAATCTATGGGTCAGGCAGCACCAGTTCTGCCAAGCTCACACAGGCATCGGCGTCGTAGTCTACTTCTATTTCAAAGGTGTAGGCCTTCGACTGATGGCCGTCTGGAAAGTCATCATATTTGGCGATCGCCGCCATAATCTCTTCATTGAGGGCGCTGTAGCCCGTGCTGCGAATCAGCTTAGGCTCACCTGAAATTTGCCCTTGCGAGTCGAACAGGATGCCCACTTCTGCGGTGTGAGGCGCTTTTTCTAAGCAAACGCTAAAAGGTCGCCCGTCCGCTTTTTCAGCCGATTCAATCGGGTAGCGGATCTGGGTCAGTTCAGCTATCTGAGTCGGTTCAATATTTTCTACCCCATCGACGTTAGCCTGCCTGCGAATACCGGCCTGCCAGTCCGTCAGCTCCCGCTCAGCGCTGGCCTCGTCGGTGCCCTGCGGGTTGTAGGCCAAGGCTTGGGCAAAGGCCGCTGCTAGTCGCTGTAAAGATTCAGGTGGCTCACCGCTCGCTGAGGCAATTAGGCTGCTGGCTGGTTCATTAGTCGCTGAAGGACTCGCGGCATCTTCGGCAGTGGCCTCTTCTGAACGACTTTCGTCTGGAGCACTCTCCGCAGCATCTTGATCCTCAGCGGAGAGGTCAGGCAGATGGGTCGTAGGCGAATCAGGTGAACCAGATGGGGCTGAGGGCGCGGCGCTATCGGCTGGATCGGGGCGAGCGGGCGGCCTGGCAGTAGGTGTCGTTGTCCGGATGGGGGCGCTTGCCACGGGCTGACGGGGCGCAGCGGCGCGGCGAACAGCCGATGATGAGCCGGCAGAACTGGCCGGTGGTGGGGCGATCGCTGGCTTAATTGCTGCACCGTCCGGCGGTTCTGTAAATACATTGAGATCTGGTACTGGCAGTGCTCCTGCCGGATCGGGTGCTGGCTGCTCAGATAGGTCAGAGAGCGGCACATCTTCTTCTACCGGGTCTGGGTCTGCGGCTCCGCCAATCGGCACGAATAGCAGCAGAGCGTGCAGGCCCAGCGCCACCAAAAACATCGGATAGATAAATTGGACGAGCTTCATAAAGATAGGTGGCCAGATGTTCTTGAGAATCGGCAGCGCGATCGCAATTTGCAGAAATTGCACCGATAAATTGCACCGACGTTGATTGCGCTGAGCGGGCCCGACGCCTATCAGCATAGCGCCGCCCTTCACTCAGGACAGCGGATTGTTCTGCCAAATCACCACCAGTGACGACCCTTTTAAGCTGACCAGACTGATGTACATAAACGGCTGCCCCTCAGCGGTCACCAGTTGGTATAGCGGTTCACCCCCGTAATTGTCCAGCGGATTAAAGACAATCCCACCCGGCCCATAAGTAGCTTTCAGCTGATTTAAGACATCATCCGGCCCTTTATCCATCCATCTAGCATCTCTAGCCCCTGCCGCTGGCGCAGCTCCGTTCAAAAAATAACTGGCATTCTCAGGATGGCGAAGCAGTCTAGGCTCGGGCAGGCCCTGACTGGAAGTATAGTCAGTCAGGCCAATTGCGCCCAAATTGCCAACAAAGAGATCTTGGTCGGCAGATGGGTCATAGGCCGGTGGAAGCGGGTCTTTTGTAGCCCCTCCCGGAGCAACAGGAGCAGAAGGTGCAGAAGGGGCGGCAGGAGCAGCAGGGCTATTAGATGCCGGCGCAGGGGCAGCAGCCGACGCAGGAGCAGCAGCCGACCTGACGGGCGCAGGCTGGCTCGCAGCGGGTGGGGGTACAGCGGGTGGCGGTTCTGAAGAAGCTGGAGCGGGCGGCTCTGCGGTGGCAATTTCCGACAGGTTCAAAACGTCAATAGCGGCCTCCTCTGGCGCTTCCTCCTCTACTTCGGGCGCGGCTGCGGGTGGGCTAGGATCAAAAGGAACTAACAGCAGTGCCGCGTGGCACCCTACCGCCAGCCAGGTTAGTGGGTGATACAGCACCTGCCTAACGGTGAGACGGCGCGACGAGCTTTCATTTAGAGACGATTTGTTTTCAGCGGCAGGGGCCATCAGCATAAGGCAAGTGAAATTTGACAGTGCTAAGCACAGAGAAAACCTTGAGACTCGGCCAGTGCTGGATAGCGGCGGCGGGCCTCAAGGCAAAGGTGGTCTGGTGAACAGGTGCGATCGCCCCGCTTGCCAGCGTCCTAATATCTATCAAGACGTTGACAAATAGGACTGATACGCTCAATAAACCAAGCGGTAAACTTAGAGCTTGCTCAGAGACTCTTCGTAGTCAGCAGCAGGCAGAGCCACATAGCCAACTTGAGGCACGATTTCCTCAGCGTTGTTGAGGTAAAACTCAACAAACGAGCTGACTTCAGAGCGCTCAGCCAACGCTTCTTTGTTGACATAGATGAAAATCGGGCGGGCCAGAGGCTGGTAGTCAGCAATCGTCTCAGGAGAAGGAACAACGGGGACGCCGCCGGTTTCTTCACTGGCAACACCGACCGCCTGTAGCAGATCCTGATTCTCCAGGTAGTAAGACATACCAAAGTAGCCGAGCGCATTGGGATCGCGGGAGACGCCCAGCACTAGCACGTTGTCATCTTCGCTAGCGGTGTAGTCGCCTCGGCTAGCGTCTTCTTCACCGACGATTTCTTCGGTGAAATAGTCAAAGGTGCCTGAGTCTGCGCCAGGGCCGTACAGATTAAGTGGCGCATCAGGAAAGTCAGGGTTGACCTGATTCCAATTGGTGATCTCACCTTCTGATTCGGGTGCCCAGATGGTTTTGAGTTCTTCGGTAGTAAGGCTAGTCGCCCAGTCATTTTCGGGGTGAATCACCACTGTGATGGCATCGGTCGCCACAGGAAACACTTCGTACTCAATGCCATTAGCCGCGCAAAGCTCCATTTCAGAGTCTTTGATGGGTCGCGAGGCGTCAGAGATGACGGTTTCGCCCGCACAAAATTTCTTGAAGCCACCGCCCGTACCGGAAACACCGACGCTGATGCTAACGTCACTGTTATCAGCCATAAAGTCTTCAGCCATCGCTTCGGTAATAGGAAAAACCGTGCTAGAGCCGTCGATAGAAATGAGGTTGCTCTGAGCGAAGACTGCTGCTGAAGTCAGACCTAGCGTCGCCGCGACTGCTGTAGTGGCCCCTAAGACTTTGACCTTGATTGAAAACTGCTTGCCACTGATTGTCATTATTGAAAGCTCCTAAGCTCAAATTCATGGCCAAGGTGCAGTTTGTCGGAAGGAGTTTAAGACGGCAGGGCTAGTTGGTTATCGAGAGATTAACTTTGGCTTAACAGCTGATAAAGGGGCTATGCACTAAAAAGCCTGTGAGCAGTTTATTCACTCACAGGCTTAGCTTTAACGGGCTGAGTTTTTGATCGCCTAGCCGCTATCAGTGACCCGTCGCTAGAAGGGCATCAGGTTTGTCATGGATTGCGAGCCGCTCCATCAGCGTCGCGCTGGCCTCATTCATGCCGACGAGCTTAACGTCTGAGCCGTGAGCTCGGAACTTGAGCACGACTTTGTCGATAGACATAACGGCTGATTGATCCCACAGGTGCGCATGGGTGAGGTCGATGACGACGCTATCGACATGTTCGTGCAGGTCAAAGTCTTCAACCAGATTGTTAGCAGAGACGAAGAACAGCTGGCCAAAGATGTAGTAAGTGCGTTCGGAGCCGTCTTCACTAAGTTCGCTGCGGACATCGATTAGCTTGGCAATTTTGCGGGAAAAGGCGATCGCACTCAAAGCAATTCCCACCATCACCCCCAGTGCCAGGTTATGCGTAATCACCGTAGTCACCACCGTCACCAGCATCACCATGGTTTCACTCTTGGGCATCTTCCGAAAATTCATCAGCGAAGCCCAGTTGAAAGTGCTGATTGAGACCATAAACATCACTGCAACCAGCGCCGCCATCGGAATCAGGCTCACCCACTGCCTGAGCACCAAGATGAAGAAGAGCAGAAAAATGCCCGCGCTCAGCGTAGACAGGCGCTGCCGTCCGCCCGACTTAATATTGATCACCGACTGGCCAATCATGGCGCAGCCAGCCATGCCGCCAAACAAACCCGTCACCAGATTGGCGATGCCCTGACCTCGGGCCTCCCGGTTTTTGTCGCTGTTGGTATCGGTCATATCGTCTAGTACCGACGCAGTTAAAAACGACTCCAGCAGTCCCACCGCCGACATCGTCAGCGCTACGGGCAAAATCACTTCGAGGGTCGCCAGGTTGAACGTCAGATTGGGCAGACGGAAAGCAGGCAGGGTCGAGGGCAGATCGCCCATATCGCCCACCGTTGGCAGCGCCATACCGGTGCCCATTGCCACTGCCGTCAGCACCACAATCGCCACCAGCGGCGAAGGGATGACCTTAATAAAGCGAGGCAAAATATAGATAATTGCCAGACCCGCTGCGACCATGGCATACATCAGCAGCCCCTGACCTACAAACTGAGGCAGCTGAGCGTTAAAAATCAAAATCGCCAGGGCGTTAACAAACCCGACTAGCACCGCGCGCGGCACGTACTTCATAATCCGGCCAATCCGCAAAAAGCCCCAGGTCACTTGCAAAAGTCCGGTGAGCAGCGTCGCGCCCAGCAGGTATTCCAATCCGTAACCTTTGACCAAGTCGACCATGAGCAGGGCCATGGCCCCGGTCGCAGCGGACACCATGCCCGGTCTGCCACCCAAGAAGGCGATGGTCACGGCCATCGTGAAAGAGGCATAAAGCCCGACTTTGGGATCGACGCCAGCGATGATCGAAAAAGCGATCGCCTCGGGAATAAGTGCCAAAGCGACCACAACACCCGCTAGCAGATCGGCTGGCACATTTGAAAACCAAGCCTGGAGTTCGCCCTTCTGGGTGGAATTAGCGCTGATATAAGCCACGTTTACCTAGCTGAGAATAGTTAAAAGCGCTGGCAATCTTTAAATCGTAGTTTGAATCATGTGATTTGCCAGGTACGCATCTATCCATCCTATTAAGCAATGTAAATATCAGCAACTACTGCAATATCTCGATACTGAGCAAGCAATTTAGCAAAATAGATTGCTTACGCCGGGTTCTCTGCTTTTCTTGGGTGCGATCGCATCCATCCTGTCATGAGAGCCTGCTGAAAACCTTAGAGATGCCTAAGCTTAGAGATGCCTAAGTAGAATCACAGAGCATCCGCAAGAATACGTACAAAGAACTGAGAGATACGGTGAAATATCTGTTGTCTTACCTAAGTAAATTCTCGCTGTTAGAGGTGTCTGTCACCCTGATAAGGTGGCATCCGTGTTTTCAACTATTTCGCATTTTCAACTATTGAGAGCAAATCAAATTTGTTCTTGAAATACAGCTCTCCAGATTATCAGCGCATAGACCACCAGATCGAAGACTTCTAATTTTTGGAGCTTTGTTGGAATGACGGCTTTACTGCAAATTCAAACAGACATCTCTTATTGGGATGGTTTCCATCGGGTAGACCATTCCAATATTCCTGGTCTGTTGGACTTACCTATTTCTCTCCCACGGACAGATCAATCCATCCTTGATTTTGGTTTTGGCAAAGGTCGAAACCTTTGTCAGCTAAGGGAACGAGGATTTGAGCAGCTCACAGGTATTGAAGTCTCGCGTGACTGCATAGCTCATATGCAGAAAAATACCCCCATCCCAGTTCATCACTTCGACGAGCTGGCAAAGCTTGCCAAAACACTGCGAGTGGATATGTTTTCAATGTTTGGCGTCTTTAGCACTCTCGCCGACACTTCACACAGAGCCCTCTTAGTGCGGTCTATCAAGTCTGTTCTAAAGCAAAACGGTAGGCTCGTCATCTACGATTACGCTTATGATCCGCTGCGAAACCATCAGTATCAAAGCATTCGTTTTGGGCGGCGCAGACACCGTCTATTGCACCCGGCTTGGTCGCAGTCTCCATTTATTCACTATTCTATTGCTGAAGTCGAAAAAATATTTAGCGGCTTATCGCTAATAGAGGCGACCGAACTGGCTATTCCCTCGTTTAAGCACGCAAGTGTTCCAGGCTATCTTATGGTCTTTCAGAAGTGAGCACAACCTATGACTAATTACAACGAGTTTGCTGAAAAATATGCCAAGGGGTCAGCCGATTTAGAAAGGGAGATGAAATCGCATTTTTATAGCCTGCTTCCCGACCCTCTAGCCGGAAAGCAGCTGCTCGATGTCGGCTGTGGTTCTGGGCAGGATGCCGCCGTCTATGCAGAAAATGGGGCTAAGGTCTACGGCATAGATGTCTCAGAGAAACAAATAGCGCTAGCAAAAGACAGAAAATGCGGCAATTTTTCTGTGGGGAGTATGAACGAACTGCCTTATGAAGCGAACACCTTTGACATTATCACCAGTTATTATGCGCTTCAGGCATCCGATCAGGTGCCTGGCGCACTCGACGAAATGGTTCGAGTGACGAAGCCCAACGGCATTCTGTTGATTTTGGCAAAGCATCCTGTCACTCAGCTCTTGGAAAGCTATATCAACGATAAAAATGGTGATTACTTCGCCAAGCGAAATGTGACCTCTTACATTTTTAACCGATCAATCAAGCTATCTCAGCCAGGGCACACCCTGATGGAATATTTTCATGCCCGGCTTCTAGAAAATACCAAGATTGAACTATTTGAAGAACACACGGACTTTCCAGCGAGCGAGCAGGTGATTGCTGAGGTAATTTATCC
>JBBSNR010000064.1:0-11361 GCA_038260635.1 Phormidesmidales cyanobacterium | reverse complement strand
TGGCTTTTCACAAATTTTTTGAGCAAACGCTTCTCGCTCTTCGGCGGTGGAATTTACCCCTACCAGCATGTCGTCTCCGCCTTCAGCGCTCGCTGCCTTCACCACTAGCTCCTCTAGATGGTTTAGGACATATTCGCGATCGCTCTCCCGCCAGCACAAGTAAGTGGGCACATTAGGTAACAACGGCTCTTCGTCCAAATAAAACCGAATCATATCCGGCACGTAAGCGTAAATTACCTTGTCATCCCCCACGCCCACACCGATGGCATTGACCAGCGCTAGCTTTCCTGTTTGGCACAGCTCGATCAAGGTGGCGATGCTATCAGGATAATTCTCTCCTAAATCCAAGTCATTGAACAGATCTTCGTCGCCTCTTCTATACACTACGTCAAGGCGCTGAGGGCCGCTATCAGTGCGGTAGCAGAGGTATCGATCTGACATCGTGACGTCTTCTGGGCTGATAATGGCGATGCCCATCTGCTCTGCTAACAGCTCATGCTCGAAGTAGGCAGAGGTGTGAACGCCGGGGCTGAGTACAGCCATAGCGCTGTCGGCACTGGGCGCGACTAAATCCATTACAGCTTTAAGCTGCCGAGCATAATCATCCACCGGTTGAGGATTAAATTTGGCTATTAGTTCTGGCAGCACTCGCTCCATCGCAATCCGATTTTTCAGCACATAGGCAATACCGGAGGGGACCCGCAAATTGTCTTCCAAAACGCACCAGTTGCCGTCACCGTTGCGCACCAGATCAATGCCACTGATATGGCACCAGATGCCTTTAGGCGGTTTCATGCCCATACACTCGGGCCGAAACCGCTTTGCTGACACAATCACGTCGCGAGGAATCACGCCCTCAGCAATAATGCGCTGATCGCTGTATACATCGGCGCAAAACAGATTGAGCGCCGTCACCCGCTGCTTTAGACCGGCGGTGAGCGTTGGCCACTCCTGAGCGGTGATGACGCGGGGAATAGGATCAAAGGGCAGCACTCGCTCTTCTTCTCCCCCAAAGCTAAAAGTAGCGCCTAACTCCTCCAAAACGGCTTCTAGCTTAGCTTTGAGCTGGGGCATATCCTGAGACGGCTGCGACTGAAACCATTCTAGAATGGGCGCTAGCTCTGGGCGCAGCTTTCCTGCTGCGGCAAAATACTCGTCATAGAAGCTTTGAGGATCGTAGGCGTCGAAGTTCATTTTAAGGATCGAAAAGTACAACGCTACTAAGGCGCAACACGCTTTTCGTAACGGATGCACAAACTTTAGCACCGTCACATGTAGCAGAAGTCTCTCTTTCGAGCTAGCCATACCATGAGGCGCATCACCCACAACAGATAAACTTAGGCCTTTAGAGTGAGCTACATGTGTTCATAGCTGATGAGTATGGCCCGTGTGAAGCATAAACTCTACCCTCGGACAGTCACTCGGCGTCAGTATTCTAAAACCTGTTCGGCTGAGTTGACCTCGTTGACTCTATCAAACCCGCAAGCACCGCCTTTCGATAGAGCCAAAAACAGTACAGGTGTTTTATAAAGGAAAACACGATATGTTCATTTCCCCACAGCTTAATTATGGCAGTAGCAGACCTGCGCGAAAGTAGTATGATGGCGCATCTCCTGGATGCTCTGGAAGACGGTAAAGACATCGGTCACTATGGCAGACTCGTGTTTGCGATGATTGCGCAGTATTTTGCCGATGAAGATGAGATTGTTGGTGAGCTGCGAAAAGATAAAGACTTTAGTGAGGAAGAGGCGCGATCGCTCTATCAGCAGGTCACCAGTAAAGGCTATAGCCCGCCTAACCGCGACACTATTTTGGAGTATCAAAGCCAGCAGGAATTTACGATTTGCCCTGATTCAGACGACCCGGACGCCTGTAATATCTATCAGGATCTCACCTTTCCAGACACTGTTTACGAGAGCATTTCTGAATACCAGGAGAAAAAGGCAGATTAGGAATGCGTTAAAACGAGTAGAGACCCTGCCTCAGCACAGAACACTATGCGCCCGATCTCTCCAAGCAAGATTAAGCAGATTGTGATCGCGATCGCCGCCTTTATCTTCGTATGCGCCATTCCGCTTCAGACCGTTGCCCAAGATAACAACTCAGAGCATCCTCCTGACTACGCGGCAATCAACGTTTTTGGCGATAGCCTGATGGATGCGGGCAACATCTTTAATTTGACTGAGCGCCCCCCTTCACCGCCCTACGCCCAAAAGTTTTCTAACGGCCCGCTTTGGGTAGAACAGCTTGCTAGTGAACTGAGCTTGACTCCGGCCCTTTCGACTATAGTGCTGCCCGATATCTTGGCTGGCAAAATATCGTTACCCGCCGACGGCATCAACTTTGCCCTGGCTGGTAGCTTGTCTTCTGACCGCAATGTCAGCGGCTCGCAGCTGTACGGACTGCAGCAGCAGATTGAAAGCTTTGGCGATTTGAGTGCGATCGCTCCACCCGACCCCAACACGCTTTATCTGCTGCTAGTCGGCGGCAACGACTATAACGAAGCCGTTCGGCTCACTCCGTCAGTGGCTGCTCTAGCTGACCTGCCCGAACAAGTCAGTGACCATATCATTCGCGCGGCGACGGCCCTGATCGAGTCAGGCGCTAGGCACCTGCTGATTAGCAATCTGCCAATTTTGGGTCAGCAGCCCTACGCCAAGTTGCTTAATCAGGCCGCTCCTCAAAGCGCCGCTTTGCTAAATAGCCTATCTACCCGGCACAATCAGCTCTTGGCCCAAAAGCTCGATGCCCTGACCGCGACCACCCGCGCTGAAATTATCCCGCTAGATCTGGCAGGTTTGTTCAATGCAGTCATCGACAGTCCTGCTCAGTTCGGGCTAACCAACATCAGCGATCCCTGTCTGGTCAAAAGCCGCTCAGAAACCGCGTCTGCCTCTATTTGCGATCATCCCAAACAGTTCCTATTTTGGGATGAGGTTCACCCAACCGAGCAAGGCCATGCGGCGATTGCTCAGCTTGCTATGCAGACATTGACCGCAGCAGAACTAGAAACGAGCCCAAATGCTGTCAGCAGGCTGGGACTATTGTCGCTAGGGGGTGGGGCGGCGATCGCCTTTCTAGCGTTTAGAGAACACTATTGAAAACGCCATTAAGAACATCAATCGAGGCTGTGAATGCTAGCCTAAGGAGGTGTTTTCTTTCAGTTTCATGAGCAAAATTGTCGTCGGTTTATCAGGCGGAGTAGATAGCTCTGTCGCAGCGGCCACCCTGCACAACCAGGGCCACGAAGTCACTGGCCTCACCCTCTGGCTAATGAAAGGCAAAGGGCAGTGCTGCTCTGAGGGTATGACCGACGCCGCCAAGCTCTGCGAAAATCTGGGGATCGATTACAAAGTCGTTGACTCGCGCGAAGTCTTTGAGCGCAAGATCGTTAACTATTTGGTAGAAGGCTATGCCCAGGGCGTGACGCCCCTGCCCTGCTCGCAGTGCAACAGTACCGTCAAATTTGGCCCTATGCTCAGCTACGCCCTTGAGGAGCTAGGCGCTGACTACATCGCCACGGGCCACTACGCCCGCATCACTCACAATGCCGAGACTGGACGCCACGAGCTTCGTCGCGCGGTAGACCGCAATAAGGACCAGTCCTATTTTCTCTACGACTTGAGCCAGGTGCAGCTAGCCGCCACCCAGTTCCCCCTGGGCGAAAAGACCAAGCCCCAAACCCGAGAGATGGCCGCTCGCTTAGGGCTGCATACCGCCGATAAACCAGAGAGCCAGGATCTATGTTTGGTTGAGCGGCACGGCTCGATGAAAACGTTTCTCGATAAATATTTGGCCCCTAAACCCGGAGATATTGTCGATCCTGCCGGAAAGGTGCTCGGTCAGCATGACGGTATTCATCACTACACCATCGGTCAGCGCAAGGGTTTAGGCATCGCAGCGCCCAATCCGCTCTATGTGGTTGGCTTAGATGTGGGCCGCAATCAGGTTGTCGTCGGTGAGCGCGACAGTGTAACCGCGCCCGACTGCACCGCCGGTCGGGTTAATTGGGTGTCAATCGCGCCACCTTCTGGCCCGATTGCAGCCGAAGTGCAGATTCGCTACCGCGCTGCCGCCGTTGGCGCGACTATTGTTCCAGAACACAGCCCAGAACACAGCGCAGACGGCACCGACCGTGTCAAAATAATTTTTGATGAGCCGCAGTTTGGGGTAACCCCCGGACAGGCCGCTGTCTGGTATGAAAGAGGAGGGCGGGTGCTTGGGGGCGGTATTATTGAGCCTTTGCGCTCTTTGAACCACTCAGACCCCTAGCTAGCCATACAGTTTTGAGGCCACAGCTGTCAGCAGCTGCCGAGCATCGGTAAGGGCCTCCTTGTGTAAAACGCATACCCGAAGACAGAAACAATTGAGGAAGATCCTTTGAGTACAGTGAAAGACGCGATCGCCCCCCACGGCGGTACGCTGATTAACCGCTTGGCTAGCCCCGAGCAAAAGCAAGACTTTTTGAGCAAGGCAGACAGCCTGCCCCGCGTCGCCCTCGACCCGCGAGCTGCGTCGGATTTGGTGATGATTGCCATTGGTGGCTTTAGCCCGCTGACTGGGTTTATGGCTCAAGCTGACTACGAACCGGTGGTCACCGATATGCGCCTAGCGAGCGGTCTGCCGTGGTCTGTGCCAGTGACGCTGTCGGTCAGTGAGGCGGTCGCTGAGCCGCTGATGATCGGTCAGCTGGTGCGCTTGGACGATGAGACGGGCCGCTTTATTGGCGTGCTAGAACTCAGCGAAAAATATACTTACGATAAGAAAAAAGAGGCGATTAACGTCTACCGTACCGATGAAGATAAGCACCCCGGTGTAAAAGTCGTGTACGACCAGGGGCCGATCAACCTGGCCGGGGACGTGTGGCTGCTTGAGCGCGACGCCCATCCGCTGTTTCCTAACTATCAGATTGACCCGGCAGCGTCTCGGCAGCAGTTCCGTGATCGCGGCTGGAAAACCATCGTCGGCTTCCAAACCCGTAACCCCATCCACCGGGCGCATGAATACATCCAAAAGTGCGCGCTAGAAACGGTAGACGGTCTGTTTTTACATCCGCTGGTGGGCGCGACCAAAAGCGACGATATCCCCGCTGATGTGCGAATGCGCTGCTACGAGATCATGATGGAGCACTACTTTCCCCAAGATCGGGTGATCCTGGCGATCAATCCCTCGGCAATGCGGTACGCTGGCCCTCGGGAGGCAATTTTTCACGCCCTGATTCGCAAAAACTATGGCTGCACTCACTTTATTGTGGGCCGCGACCATGCGGGTGTGGGTGACTACTACGGCACTTACGACGCTCAGGCCATTTTTGACGAATTTGAACCGGGTGAACTGGGGATTTTGCCGATGAAGTTTGAACATGCCTTCTACTGCACCCGCACCAGCACGATGGCAACGACTAAGACCAGTCCCAGCAAGCCCGAGGAGCGCATTCACCTCTCGGGCACCAAGGTACGGGCGCTGCTGCGGGAAGGTAAAATGCCGCCGCCGGAGTTTTCTCGTCCGGAAGTGGCAAAGGAGCTAGCTCAGGCAATGCAAACTGCCTAGCAATCTACCTAAAGGCGCCAGCAAGCGTTAGATTGACGTGAAGTGAAGATAAGGGGTGAGGTCTGGTGGGTTTGAGCCGACGAGCGTTTTTGCAAAAAACTAGCGCAGTGGTAACTGCTCTGGGCCTCACCGAGCTGGCGATCAATCTGGGGATTCTGCCGCAGGCTAAGGCCTACAGTCAGGCACTGGCGCAGTCTGCCGGACGCAAGCTGGCCTTGCTAATTGGTATTGATAACTACCCGGCTGAGGCCTTACCCGCCCCATCATCGAGCGATCAGCCGGTGAAGCTAGACGGCTGTACAACCGATGTCGCCTTGCAAAGAGAGCTGCTGATCCACCGATTTGGCTTTTTGCCCGCTGATATTGTCTGCTTGACCAACGGCCAGGCGACGCGAGCAGGCATTTATCAGGCATTTGTTGACCATCTCTATAGCCAGGCGCAGCCAGGAGACGTGGTGGTTTTTCACTTCAGTGGCTATGGCGCTGAAGTGCGATTTGAAGATTCGGCGGAGGGGCAGGCGGTGCGATCGCTCGTCCCGATTGACGGTCTGCTGCCAAACGCCGGGCGTCCGGTGCTGAACGATATCACTGAAATAGAGCTAAAAGCCCTGCTGCGACAGCTCAAGACTCAGAAAATCACCACCGTTTTAGATGCTGGGTTCGTCGATATACCGGTGCCGCTCTCGGGCGGACTGCGATCGCGCGCCCGGTCAGCTATCGTGACAGGCCAGCCGCCCGCGCCTTTTCCACTGCTTGAAGACGCCCGACTCGCGAAAAAAGACGCCCCTTTCCCAGGGGTGCTACTGCGCGGCGCAGATCTTGACGATGTGGTGATAGAGCGACAGTGGAATGGCTTTAACGCCGGGGCGTTTACCTATGTGCTCACCCAGTATTTGTGGTCGGCTCCCGCGCCGGTGACGGTCGGGCAAATGCTGGGGCGATCGCAAGAAACCCTGGTACGCTGGCAGGGAGATCAGCAGCCCAAAGTCGGCGGTAGCCGCAACCTGAATTTGCAGAGCCCGGAGAAGAAATCGCCGGTTTACGATACGCCTATGGTTGAGAGCAGCCGGGGCGAAGGGGTGATTCAAGCGATCAATTCCGATGGTAAAACGCTCACTCTATGGCTAGGAGGGTTGCCGCCTCGCGTGCTCGAATACCTCTCTCCATCCACGGTGATGACCTGCTCAGACCGGCGGCTCAGGCTGCGATCGCGCGACGGACTCACTGGTAAAGCCAAGCTGATCTATTCTCCCCAGGCAACACCCGTTCGGCCTGGAGATCCAATTTTTGAGGCAGTCCGAACACTGCCCAAAAGCATTGATTTGGTGGTAGCTCTAGACAGCCGCTTAGAGCGGATTGAACGAGTCGATGCCACTAGCGCTCTGTCCGCTTTGGCCTTTGTCAGCTCTACATCTGACACGGCGCTACCGGCTGACTGTCTGCTGGGTAAACCGCTCTCCAAGCCGACTGAGACGCTGACTGCTAGCCTGCATCCGGTTGCACCGGGCCAGCGGCCTAAGGATTTATTAGACCCGGTATCAGGTCGGGGGCTCGCTGCGGCTGACTCGGCTGAACCGAGCGGTGAACCTGCTGGCAATAGGGGTAGCTCTGGATATGGCCTGTTTTCTTTGACGCGATCGCTGATTCCAGGCACCTTAGCCTTTCAAGACGAAGCCATTAAACCCGCCATCACCCGGTTAGCACCTAAGCTACAGGCGCTGCTAGCGCTAAAAATGCTGCGGCTGAGCGAAAACCAGGCGGCTTCACGGCTGCTCCTCCGGGTCACACTCGAAACGGCTGACGCCAACGCAGCGGTATTGCTCAGCCGCCAAACGGTGCGGTCAAGGCCACCGGGTCAGCGGGCTAACGCCTCAAGTAAAGACAGCGCTATGCCTCAGGTGCCGGTCGGGAGCCGGGTGCGCTATCGCCTGTTTAATGACGGCGAGGAGCCGCTGTACTATACGTTGATCAACGTGGACCCCAGAGAGCGGCTGTCGGCTTTTTGCCCGGTAAGGGACCTGGCTGCACCCTCGCCAGAAGCCGAAGAGGCAGAAGAAATCGCTGGTATCGCCGCGACCACGATTGCCCCCGGTAGCTCAGTCGCTATTCCCAGCGCTGATCTTGACTGGGCGGTAGAAGCGCCCCCCGGCCCCACAGAAACCTACGTCGTGTGCAGTACATTGCCGCTGACTCGCACTTTCAACACTCTGCTGACCGCCTCAGCCAACAGCGGCAGTCAGCGCATTAGCCCATTGCCCGCTCCCCTGAAGATGATCGAGGCTCTGCTTACCGATATCAGTCAAGACGGCAGTGACGACGTCTACACGCTCAATGTCTCTCAGTGGGCTACGATCAACTTCACCTATCAGGCCGTTTAAACCGGGCATTTCGGTACGCTGCGGCAGATTGCCCTGAGCAGTTGATGCTGTCGCAGACACGAGAATGAGAAAGTCTACGGTTGCGCCAAAAAACATTGCATACTGATAGGCGACCGCGCGCAGTAATAGGACAAGGGCAATATGAAAATGTTTAGGGTATTGTTCTTGGCACTGCTACTGCTGCTTACGGGCTGCGGTGTGCTTAACCAAGTGCCGCCCAATCGGGCTGTGAAGCTAGCGATCGCTCAGCAGCTCACAAATACTCAGCAGAGCATTGCCCAAAGTTTGGGTATGGCACCTGAGCCCGAAATAAAACCCAACTTTACGGTCAACCGGCTCAACGTCGAGAGCCGAGAAAAGCTGACTGGTTCGCAGCGCGTCAGCGCAGCAGCGATATCACCACGCCGCTATCCAGGCGATCTCTACAGGGTTCGCGGCACCTTTGAGGCCACTCTCAGAGCGCCCAATCGTAAAACGCAGCAAAAGATTCAGCAAAGCAGCGCTTTTGAGGTTTATCTCAGCACTGACCCTCAAGACACCCGCGAAATAGAGACCTGGTTTCTCGTTAAGCCCTCAGAGGCGATACCGGCAGCTGACTAGAACCCTGACTGCTTCCATGAGAGCACCACAGACTGAGCCGGAGAAACAATCACAGGCACAATAGCTTTTTGAGCGTAGGTGACTTGGCCATTGCAAGAGGTTCGTTTTGAACAGCAGGAATTGCTGAGCTTGGGCGGGCTGCTGATAAACCCATAAATGGGCCAATGCGAAAGGGCTAAGTAGCCAGCCCCAGACGCTTCCCTGGTGGTAAACGCTGTCGCGGGCGTAGGTACTGTCGCAGTAATGGCCTAAGTAGTTGGAGTTATGGGGAAGCGCATGATCGCAATCCGTGAGAAGTTAGCAGCATTTGGGCGCAAGCCTCGCTGTTGAGCTGGCGTGAGCGGACTTTCGGGTAATGACACGGCAAAAATTTGGTGGGGACGAAGGGATACGTCATCCTGGAGAACCATACCCGGCTATTAACATTGAAAGCTTAGATCAGCTAAACGTAACGCGCGTTGTGATTGCCCACTGCCGTTTACATCATGCCGTTTACATCATAGGGTTTGGCCTGTAAATGTAGTCGGCGTCTTTGGAGGCAAAGTCCCTTCTGACAAATGTATTAAGCATCAGCTAGCGACAACAGCTTTTGAACGGCTGCGATCGCCTCCTCCGGCTCCAGTCGATTGCGATAGTCTACGTCCATATAGGCCAACACGATCCGCTGATTTTGGTCGATTACGAACGTTGCCGGAATTGGTAGCTGCCAGTCAGGGGTGCCATTGGCGTCGGGGAGCGCGTGGTTGAGATCGGTGTAGAGCCTTTGCAGGGAATCAGGTAGCTTGAATGCGATCCCATAATTGTTCGCGATTTCAGAACCCTCGTCACTGAGCACCTCAAAGGCCAGCTCATTTTTCTCAGCAGTAGAAAGGGAAGCGTCGGGAGCTTGAGGTGAAATGGCCAGCAGCTCAGCACCCGCTGCTTTTATTTGCGGCAGTGCCTGCTGGTAGGCTCGCAGTTCCAGGTTGCAGTAAGGGCACCAGCCGCCCCGGTAAAAGTTGAGAATGACCGGGCCTCGGCGAAGGATGTCAACCAGGGTAACGAGTTGGCCCGTTGCGTTGGGCAAGGTAAAGTTAGGTGCTAAGTCTCCCACTTTCAGGATGGGAACAAAAGTTTGTTCTAGCTCGGCGGTAGCCTGTTCCATAATGGCAGCTTTGTCAGCGGGGAACTTAGCGATAAATTCAGCGCGGAAGGCGTCAAGCTGTGATTTGAGGGTCATGGGTCTGTCTCCTAGTTTTACAAGGCGTTGTTTGCTCAGGGCTTGGCTGAATGAGTTTGCGGGGCACTCCTCTGAATGCCCCGACGCAGAAAGACTACTGAGGCAACAGTCCTGCGAACTGCTGTTCAACTGTTTTGAGGGGAGTGCGTAAGCTTTCAAGTACGTTTTGAGCGACAGGATCGGGGTAGATGTCTTCGGAGCCCTGCTCGATGCCTGCTAGTACGGCTTTAGCCACTTCGATAGGCTCGGCTTTGTCAAGAGAGATCTCTTTGGCTTGAGGCGTGTCAACTGGGCCCGGAAAAACGCCAATGACCTGGGTACCTTGTGCGGCTAGCTCGGCGCGAATGCCTTGAGTGAGAGAATGGAGGGCGGATTTGGACGCGCTGTAAGAACTGAAAAGAGGCACGTTGACGATAGAGGCAATGCTAAGCATGTTGACGATGGTGCCACCGCCGTTGCGCTGTAGAACGGGTGCAAAGTTGCGAACCATCATCAGCGTACCGAAGTAGTTGGTGTTGAATTCCGAGTGAGCGTTTTCGATGCTGTCGGGTTTGAACAAGCCGCCCGAGGTTAAGACACCGGCGTTGTTGATCAGGAGCTGAACATCGGATGCTTGCTGGGCGATCGCCTCAATTTGTTCAGCTTGAGTCACGTCCAGCGCCAGGGGGACAATGCGCTCAGGGGCGATCGCAACCACTTCATCTAAAGACTCAAGCTGGCGGGCCGTCGCATAAATTTTCTGAGCGCCCGCTTGCACGAGGGCCTCGACATAGGCTTTTCCAATCCCGCGATTTGCGCCTGTCACTAATACAATAGAATCTTGAATTTTCATTAGCTGTCTCCGGTTGAACGAGTGGTGAAGGTCAGGTCATTTGCCTGTTGAATCCATCATGAATGATTCTGAATTGTTTGATAAGAAGGCGAAAAGGAATATGATTGATTCCAATTTAGAATGAATTGAGGCATCGGCTGTGGATAGGATTGACGGCATTAAAAGCTTTGTGCGGGTGGTAGAAACAGGAAGCTTTTCGGCAGTTGCGCGTGAGTTAGGCACAACTCAGCCCACGGTGAGCAAGCAGATTGCGGCGTTAGAAGAATATTTGGACGCGCAGCTACTGACCCGCTCTACCCGGAAGCTAACGCTAACTGAGGCAGGCGATCGCTTCTATACTCAGGCTCAAACCGTGATCGAATCTTTGGCTGAGGCTGAGGCGAGCGTAGGGCGGCGGCAGTTGCCAGCGGGCATTCTGCGGGTGAACTGTCCGGTTTCATTTGGGCAGCTTCAGGTGGTGCCTCGGCTACAGAAGTTTCTGAAGTGCTACCCGGATATTCAACTGAAGCTGAATATGAGCGATCGCTTTGTAGACCTGGTGGAATCGGGGGTTGATCTGGCGATTCGGATTGGTCAGGTGCAAGACACGTCTTGGTCAGGTGCAAGACACGTCTTTAAAGGTGCAGCGGGTGGGGATGACAAGGAGAGTTGCGATCGCAGCCAACAGCTATTTAGAACAACGCCCTGAGCCTAAAATCCCTGCTGACCTCGCTCAACACAACTGCATTGTTTATCAGCCCCTCGGAACTGAATGGACGTTTCAAAATAAGACCGGTCACTCT
>JBBSNR010000063.1:0-11440 GCA_038260635.1 Phormidesmidales cyanobacterium | reverse complement strand
TGCGATTAAATCACCCAGCTTCTATGGCATTGCCAGCGGTTGCCAGGCTTTCGCTGATAGAACCTCAGCTCCCACGAGACTGGTATGGAAAGGTCGATTAAGTTGCTAGCAAGCTGTGCTAATTCACGTTCGCAGTCGGGGTTAAAGGTGTAGGCCAGGCTGAGGTGCAGCCAGTCTTTTAACCGGATAGGCTCCAGACGGATGGTTGATTTTGATCGCATAGCAAAGTCAGCGACTAGCTGCTTTAGCCAGTCAGCTTCTAGCGTTAGCCCATGCCAATCGGTGCGCAAGATAAGCTGTTTGATCGCAATCGGGGGGTGGGGAATGCGATCGCGATACTCAAGCAGCAGTCTCTCTAAAACATCCACATAGCCAGCAATTGCGCTTTCCTCATCTGCAAAAAATCCCGTCAGCGTGCAGTGGGGCATATAGGCATGAGCAGCATTAAGGCCATATCGCTGGCTGCTCTCGAAGTAAGCCGCGATTTGCTGGGCAAGCGGACCAACCGGACAGGCGTAGCAAATCAGCTGTGGCATCCTGGAAGGCAACGCTCCTTCTACTCTGCGATAGTCGCTATGAAGCAGCCGCCATTTCGGGTGATTTTTCTTCTCTCGTGGCAATCACCTCTGCTATCTGCGACTCAATCTCATCCTTGACAATCTGGCGATACTCCAAGAAGTGTTCAATCTGAGCGCACACGGTCAGGTAGCTGGCGACGCCACCCCGATTGTGTTTGAACATTTTGAAGAGATAAATCCAAAAAGTAGATCGGGTTTCTCTCTCCACACCCTGCTTCCAGCAAACTATCCACAGCGCCTTGAGCAGATGCCAGTTAAACGGCTCTCTGGCAGACTTTGGCTTTGGCCCACGGCTTTTGTCGTTGTGGCAAGGGGCTTCGCCTAAGATGCGGTAGTGCCGGTAGGTACGGTCTAGATACTTTTGCGGGTCGTACAGATTCCAAAAGGCATCGACGTACTCTTGCGCGACATCTTCGACGGGCCGGGTCGGCACAAAGTTCATCAGCGTAGTCTGGTGAATATTGGCCGTTTCTTTCCCGGCGAGCAGTCGGTTTTCTTTTTCGAGGCGGTGCCAGAGGGCGGTGTCGGGCAGCGCCTGCAACATGCTGAAGAGGGCGGTTGGAATAGAGCATTTTTCGACGAATTGAACAATGCGATCGCCCGCTCCTTTTTTCTCTCCATCAAAGCCAATAATAAAGCCCGCCATCACCCGAATGCCTGTGCTGGCAATTTTGTGAATAGACTCGCTCAGCGGATCGCGCACATTCTGAAATTTTTGCGTAACCTTAAGACTGTCAGCATCCGGCGTCTCGACCCCCAGAAAAACTGCCCCAAAGTTGCACTCCGTCATCAAATTCATCAGCTCCTGGTCATTGGCCAGGTCAACCGAGGCTTCCGTCGAGAAGGTAAAGGGATAGCCTTTTTCCTTCATCCAGGGCACCAGCGCCTTCAGCATCAGCTTAACGTTGCGCTTATTGCCAATGAAATTGTCATCCACCATAAAGATGCTGCGCCGCCAGCCCAGCTCATACAAGCACTCTAGCTCGGCAATCAGCTGCTCGGGCGACTTGGTACGCGGTTTGCGGCCATAGAGCACAATAATGTCGCAAAACTCGCACTGAAACGGGCAGCCGCGCGAAAACTGAATCGCCATCTCCGAATAGGCATTGAGATCGAGCAGGTCAAACCGGGGCACTGGGCTGGTACCGACATCGGGCCGTTCCAGGGCCCGAAAAGTTCCCGACGTTTCGCCCTTTTCAATGGCTTCCGCCAGCATTGGCAGCGTAATTTCGCCTTCGTCTAGCACGCGAAAGTCGGCACCGGCTTCGATCACGTCGTGCGGCAGGGCAGTGGCATAAGGCCCGCCGACCGCGACCGATTTTCCCCGGCGCTTGGCTTCGCGAATTTGCGCCAGCATGTCGGGCTTTTGGACGATCATGCCCGAAAAAATTACCAGCTCTGCCCAATCCCAATCAGCCTCGCTGAGCTCTTCCACGTTGCGATCTACCAGCCGCAAGTCCCACTCTTGGGGCAGTAAAGCGGCTACAGTCACCAGTCCTAAAGGCGGCAAGATTGCCCTGCGTCCAGCCAGTTCAATCGCTTTATCAAACGACCAAAAGCTTTTGGGAAACAGGGGATAAATCAGTAAAGCTCTCATATCAAGGGCCTGTCTTATAGGGGGCTGTAAATACTGAACCGTAGAGCATCTAACCGTTTGCTAGGCAGCAGAACCGCAAGCGATGTATCAAAAAATCCGTGGACTATTGGTTAATAAAATAGGTGGGCTGTGATCGACAGACTATATACATGCTAACCAATGATGTCACCCTAGCACGTCAAAGATAAAGCTGTGACCTAGATGGACAGTTCTCCTTTGTTGTCTTTCAGGCACAACTCTATGGAAGGGCAATGGCAGAGCCACGCCTTTAGGGTATCGCGCTGCTTCTCCCCGTCACCGGATTGATCGCTTGTCCAGGTAAATCTGCACGGGTGTCGGGCACCCTATGGGTAAGTTTTTTCTATTTAGACTCCCGGTGAAATCATGGCACCTAGCGCGGTGACTGCTCCCAATACCTTTCCCAAAATTGTTAACTACACCCTTGTAGAGCAGCTCTATGCAGGGACGCGGACAGGAGTCTATCGCGCAATGCCCGTTGGCCAGCAGCAGCCCGTTGTGATTAAAGTACTACAGCCAGCGTATCTCAGCTTCAGTAGCCTGGTGCAGTTCCGCAATCAGTATGCGATTGCCAAAGCGCTGCCTATTCCTGGCATTGTCCGCCCTTTGAGTTTAGAACCCTGGCAGAATAGCTACGCACTGGTGATGGAAAACTTTAGCGGCATTTCCTTGCAGCAGCACTCGCAGCAGCACTCGCTATCTTTAGCTGAAACACTCGCGATCACCATCCAGATAGCGGACATTTTGCATGACCTCTGTCAGCATCGGGTCGTGCATAAAGACATCAAACCGGCCAACATTCTGATCGAGCCAAACAGTCAACAGATCAAACTGATCGACTTCAGCATTGCCTCGCTGCTGACCCAGGAAACTTCAGAGGTGAGGGCTCCCAATGAGTTGGTCGGCACCCTGGCGTATCTTGCCCCTGAACAAACCGGGCGAATGAATCGGTCGATTGATTACCGCACCGACTTCTATGGGCTAGGCGTGACGCTGTACGAACTGTTGACCGGCAGATTGCCCTTCCAATCCGAAGACCCGATGGAGCTGGTGCACTGCCATATTGCGCAGTCGCCAGTGCCGCCTGACCAAATTGAGCCGAGCATTCCCCCAGTGGTCTCAGCCATTGTCTTGAAACTGATGGCAAAAAATGCCGAAGACCGCTACCAAAGTGCTCGGGGGCTCAAGCATGACTTAGCGCAGTGTCTTACCCAATGGCGGCAGGCAGAGACGATTGCCGGGTTTGAGCTGGGGGAGTGCGATCAGAGCGATCGCTTCTCAACGCCCGAAAAACTGTACGGGCGAGAAGCAGAGGTTCAAACGCTGCTAGAAGCTGCAATGCGTGTCTCCTCTCCAACCTCATCAGATGCTACCGACCGCAGTTCAGAAATGCTTCTGATAGCAGGCTTTTCTGGCATTGGCAAAACGGTCGTCGTCAACGAAGTTCACAAGCCGATTACGCGGCAGCGCGGCTACTTTATTAAAGGCAAATTTGACCAGTTCAACCGCAACCTGCCTCTCTTTGCTTTTGTGCAAGCGCTGCAAGATTTGAGCGGACAGCTATTGACCGAATCAGATACAAAACTGGCCGAATGGCGCGCCCAGATTTTAGACGCGGTAGGTGAAAGCGGTCAGGTGCTGATCGACATCATTCCAGAACTAGAGCAGGTGATTGGCCAGCAGCCCCCGGCAGTATATCTTTCAGGCGCAGCCGTACAAAATCGATTCAGGCTGCTACTGCAAAAGTTTATCGCTGTCTTCGCCACTGCCCAGCATCCGCTGGTGATATTTTTAGACGATTTACAGTGGGCCGACTCAGATTCGCTACAGCTAATCAAGCTATTGATGAGCAATCAAGACCATTTGCTGGTGATTGGCGCTTACCGAGACAATGAAGTCTCATCGACACATCCTTTTATCATCGCTGTAGATGAATTGGCAAAAGCAGGTGTCACCGTTCACACCATCACATTACAGCCCCTGCCTCAAAACCAAATCAACCAGCTCGTCGCCGAGACCTTAGGCTGCCAAACCGAGGTCGCTCAACCACTCACAGACTGGGTGTATCAAAGAACAAAGGGCAACCCGTTTTTTACCAAGCAGTTTCTGCAAGGGCTGCATCGTGACGGCCATATTACCTTTGACTACGCCGCTGGTGCCTGGCAGTGCAACATTGCCCAGATCAAATCGCTCGCCCTCACAGACGATGTTGTCGAATTCATGGCGGCTCAACTGCAAAAGCTGCCGGCAAGGACACAGACAGCCCTTAAGCTCGCTGCTTGCATTGGCGCACAGTTTGATCTCAGCACGCTAGCGGCAATTTCGCAGCAGTCGCAAACGGAGACGGCTGGGGCGCTTTGGCCAGCTTTGCAGGAAGGCTTGATCCTCTCTATCTCTGAAAACTACAAGTTCTTCCAGTCCGATCATACGGAGATCGCCCAGCCAGATGTTGCGGTGCCCTATAAGTTTTTGCATGACCGGGTGCAGCAAGCGGCCTATTCTCTGATTCCGCCCAATCAAAAACAAAAGACTCACTACCGGATCGGCCAGCGATTGCTCCAAAAAATACCTTTAGCATTGAGAGAGGAGAACATATTTGAAATCGTCAATCAGCTAAACCAGGGGACTACGCTGATTGCCGACCAGCAAGAACGGTATGACTTAGCTCAGCTCAATCTGATTGCCTGCCAGAAAGCGAAGAATGCAGCCGCTTACTAGTCAGCCCGTGAGTATGCCAGCGTGGGGCGATCGTTGCTCGGCGAAAATGCCTGGCAGCAGCAGTACGAGACCAGCCTGGCACTGTATACGACAGCCGCCGAACTCGCCTCACTGTGCGGTGATTTTGCAGCATTAGACGAATTTATTGAAAGAGTGGTCGAACACGCCCGCTCTTCGCTCGAAAAGGCAAGCGTCTATCGTATCAAAATCCAGGCCACCACTTTTCAAAACAAGCCAACCGCAGCCATTGACACCGCCCTTCAGATCTTGCAGCAGATGGGCATCACTTTTCCGCCAGCTCCCACGGAAAAAGATATTCAGCAAGCCATGCTAGAGATTGGCCAGTTGATAGGTGAGGGCGAAGTTGAAACCTTGGCCGACCTGCCAGTCATGACAGACATGGAGAAGATTGCGATTGTTCAGCTTGCCAATAGTGTCATGCCAGCCGCTTATATCTCGGGCTCTCCTCTATTCCCGCTGCTGGTCGCCCTCTCTGTCAAGCTGTCAATTCAGCATGGGAATACGCCTGCCTCGGCCTATGCCTATGCTTGCTATGGCATCATTGCCTGCAATCTCTTTAAAGACATTGAGACAGGCACAAAGTTCGGCCAACTGGCTCTCCAGGTTATTTCTAAGCTAGATGCTAAAGCATTCAAAGCAGAGGTGTCTATGGTCGTGGGGGTGTTCATTTTCCACCGCAAATCCCATATCCGAGAAACGCTGCCGCTGCTCAAAGAAGGCTATGTAGTCGCCCTGGAAGTCGGGAATCTAGAATATGTTGGGTACAACGCTAAAAACGCTTGCTTTAATGCTTTTTGGTATGGTCAGCCACTCTCTAGCCTGGAGCCGGAAGTCCATGCCTACTACGACACGCTGACACAGTTGAGTCAGTTAACAACCGCTACCTACTGCCAGATCTGCTGGCAATCCATATCCAGCTTACTCGCGATAGAACCGCCCTCTCGTTCGTCTGGAGAAGGGCTTCAAGCAGCGGAGTTTTTGCCTCAGCTAACTGCTGCCGATGACTCGCTGGGTCTGTTCTACCTCTTGCTCTATCAGCTCATGCTGGACTATCTGTTTGGGGACTTAGAATCAGCTCAGAGTCAGGCGATCACAGCCCGACTCTATGTGGTTGCAGCCATTGGTATGGTAAGTGAACCGGCCTTCTACTTCTACGACTCTCTCACAGCCTTAGCAGCAACAGATTTACAGACAGCAGACCTCTCGAAAACTCTGACCCAGGTAGAGCAAAACCAGGCGCAGCTACAGCAGCACTGGGCCAATCACGCGCCGATGAACCATCAGCATAAGGCTGACCTGGTAGCCGCTGAAAAATGTCGGGTATTAGGGCAAAAAGCAGCGGCCATTGAGCTATACGACAGGGCGATCGCAGGCGCTAGAGCCAACCGGTACATTCAAGAAGAAGCCCTAGCCAATGAACTGTGCGCCAAATTTTTCTTAGCCTGGGATAAAGAGAAAATAGCGGCGGCCTATATGCAGGCGGCTTACATCTGCTACGTCCGCTGGGAGGCACAGGCCAAAGTTGCCGATTTAGAACAGCGCTACCCGCAGCTACTGGCCGCTATCTCCCAGTCAGCCAGTGTCGACACCACCGCCCAGGCTACGATCACACCCACTCAGACTGCCAGCAGTACTAGCAGCAGCCATCTGCACCTGGATTTTGCGGCTATCACAAAAGCCGCGCAGGCCATCTCACAGGAGATTGAGCTAGAAAAGCTGCTGGCAACCCTGATGCAGACTGTCATCGCTAGTGCTGGCGCTCAGAACGGCTATCTTATCCTTCGCCAGGACGACCGATGGAAGGTGGTCGCTCAAGCGGATAAAACCCGCGTAACCACAGTAAATACGCCAGTAGAGCAGTCTAATAACGTTCCTCAGAGTTTGATTTATTCGGTAGCGCGAAGCCATAAGACGGCTGTTTTTGAGAATTTGGGCGTGGCCCCCCAGTTCGAAAGCGATCGCTATGTCAGTCGCTGCCAGCCCAAGTCAGCGCTCTGCACGCCGGTGAGTCGCCAGGGCAAGCTAGTGGGCGTCTTGTATCTGGAAAACAATCTGATAGAAGGTGCTTTTACGCACGATCGCATCGAAATTTTGCAGCTTCTCACCAGCCAGGCTGCTATCTCAATCGAAAACGCCCGGCTGTACCAACAGACCGAAAACTATTCGCAAAGCCTGGAAGCGGAGGTCGCTCAGAAAACTCAGGCGCTCAACCAGAAAGTCGAAGACCTCAAAGCAACCCTGAAAAAGCTTAAAGAAACTCAGCTACAGCTCATTCAGACTGAGAAGATGTCGTCTTTAGGACAGCTTGTTGCAGGCATTGCCCATGAAATCAACAATCCGGTCAACTTTATTCATGGCAACATTAAGCATTTAGACCACTACACTCAAGATCTCTTGAAGTTGATTGACGCCTATCAGCGAGATCAGCCTCAGCCGTCTCAATCGGTACAGACTCTACTTGAAGAAATTGAGCTGGACTTTCTGGCAGAAGATGCCCAAAGCCTGCTGAAGTCTTTGCGGCATGGGAGCGATCGCATCAAAGAAATTGTCCTCTCGCTCCGCAACTTCTCCCGGCTAGATGAAGCCGATATCAAGCAGGTGAACGTGCACGACGGCATTGAGAGTACGCTAGTCATTTTGCAACACCGCCTCAAAGCAGCGCCAGAGCACTCAGAAATCTCCATTTTGCGTGACTACGGTGACCTGCCGCCCGTTGAATGCTACCCGGGGCAGCTCAATCAGGTGGTGATGAATCTGTTGAGCAATGCCATCGACGCGCTCACAGAGCATCCGACCGCGCAAAACACCATTCGGATAGAAACCGAAACACTCAAGGAGGGGTGGGTAGCCATTCGCATTGTTGACAGTGGTAAAGGCATTCCAGAAGCAGTGCGATCGCGCATCTTTGATCCCTTTTTCACGACCAAACCGGTCGGCAAAGGCACCGGCTTAGGGCTCTCTATCAGCTATCAAATCGTGACCGAAAAACACGGCGGCAGACTCTACTGCCACTCTACACCCGGTCAGGGCACAGCGTTTGTGATTGAGCTACCGGTTCATCGTCAAGTAAAAAGAACCTGAGCGAGTCCTAACTGCCGAGCACCGCTGGCACCGCTTCAATCACACTCACCAGTCCTGATGTGGGTACCGTGCGTTGCACCCTGAAGCCCGCTTGCAGTAGAAGCTGAGCGTACTCATCTTCAGTTCTTTCCCGACCTCCTGAAAAAATCGAGAGCATGGTGACATCCAGCAGTTTGCCAAAGTGAGGAGTGTCGCCAGGTGGAATCAGCATTTCAACAATCAGCAGCCGACCAGTATCTGGCATAGCTTGACGAATGTTACGCAAGATCTTCAGACAGTCCTCATCACCCCAATCGTGCAGAATATGCGACAGCATATAGGCATCTTCACCTGCCGGAACCGTTTCAAAAAAGCTGCCGCCTACCGTCTCACACCGATTCGCAACCCCCTCAGAGATCAGTCGTTCAGAAGCTCCCACCGCCACATTGGGTAGATCGAAAACGATTCCTTTGAGCTGAGGATACATCTTTAAAATCTCGGTCATGAGCGTACCGTGCCCACCTGCAACATCGACCAGGGTGTGGATGCTCGAAAAGTCATAGCTGCCGATAATCGCCAGATGAATGCTGCTAGCCCAGCCAATCATCGCCCGATCAAAGATCTTGCCCGATTCCGGCTGTACCTGCGTGAGATACTCAAAAGTATCTTCGACCTGATAGCGTCGCTGCATCGCTGACTGCCCAGTTTTCACTGTCTGTAGCAAATCACCAAAACAGTTCCACTGCCAATCGTCACTGATAGTCAGGGCGAGCGATCTCAGGGACCCCGGTACATCGCTACGCAAATAGTTAGCTATTTCAGTCAGAGCAAACTGCTGAGGAGCAACTTCTGTAAAAATGCCGTTGCTGGACAGCGATCGCAGCACCCTATAAAGGTAATCAACCTGGCAGTCAGTCAGCTCAGCTAGGTCTTCAACCTCTTTCGCCCCATCTTTGAGCAAGTCGGCAATTCCCAAAGACGCAGCGACATAGATAGACTGAGTCACCCACATACCGGTGATCATTTGCAGTAGGGTGATAGCGCCCGTGCCCGAAGGTGATTGAGCCACAGGCGGGTGAAGCGGCGCTGCCTTTAGAGAGAGAGAGTCTGGAGTGGTATCAGCGGGCATATGTTGAGTCAAATTTAACATCGTTGAAAATCTCCTAAATTAAAGCCAAAATAGTCAAAACAATCGGATTACAGTTAGAGAATATTTGAAAAGTCTAAAGCTAGACGACTGATTCTGAATAGGCTAAAGAGGTTTGGCGGCTTTCGGTTAACTGAGACTAGGCAAATGAAAGGTCAGTGAGTAGCGAAAGCCACTTTTCAAACATCCTCTTAGGCAGGCAGCTTGGAGCGGCAGGGCAGACTGAGTTCGGATACGATAGCCAGCCTGTCCAGCTCTCGATCAGCTCGGTTAGCCAGACCGTAGCTCAGCAGAGAATTTGAAAACCGGGTAAAGATAGCAAATACCTCATCTACCAACTCATAAGCCCTATCTACAAACTCATCTGGAACAACAATTTTTTCAATCTGGTGTGCTGACTGCTCAGAATGCATAGTATGGTGGGCATCGAGGTTGAAATGATGCTGGCCAAAGTATTTGTACTCTCTCTGAGAAGACGCCTGTAGCTCACAAGCAACCTGAGAGGTAAGATCTAAAAAAATCTCAGCAGTGGCCTCAATCGCTTCAATCACAATCAGCTTTTGGATTGGCATCGCCTCAAACGTAAGTCTATAAAGTTGATAGGTTGTCCAGCGTGAGAGATCATTCTCCTGGCTCCATAGAAATTTGAGCGTGTCGCTGAAGCTTGAAGAATAGTTAATATTGAGCTTTTCAAGATCTTCCAAAAACCATACCCAGTGAGAATCGTCCTCATAAGTGTGCTGATTGATGATCGCCTGAATGCTGTCAGAGGTGGGTTCCTGTCGGAAAGCGTGCTTGTTGAGCTCACCAAAACCCATCACGAAGAAGGCAAAGCAGGGCGCAAAAGCTAACCTTTGCTGCGCTTCAATATTGCTGTTGCGAAGAAAATCGAAGAATGGCAAGCAAACATACTCTGCTTTCTTTTCTCTTATGTACGCCAGAATCTCTCTCATATCAGGTGTTCCTCACAGAGTAATTAGAATCAGACAACATCATTCAGGAACTGTGCAGCTTGCAGAATCTAGACAAAGTGGCTTCTCTCCTAAAGTCAATATTGCCTTCAATCTAACCTCTCTTCAGTTGCCACCAGCAAGCAATCTACGGATACAACAACCTTCCTTCCTTAAATAGGGCAGAGGCCTACTGTAGAGGCGCAGCAAACCATGCTCCTACGAAGTGATACGTTGTTTTCAACAAATCCTTAAACTTTAACTGGGTTCTTAACAGAAATAACTTGCCGCTGTCGTTGCAGAGACGGATACATCAACCCTTAAGTTAATAGAGTCTTGTACAGTCAGCTTCAGTTCATCCGACAGGCAATGTATCGAAGCTTTCTTAAAAGTTTGTATTAAAAACTCAGATGCGTGAAAATTCGTAGGGGCATTACGAACTACATGGACTGCTCAACTTTTTGCAACCGTGCCAGCACAGTTTACCCCTAAAAAAAGAAATAGTCTATAGCGAGGCGGCAGTTTTTTACATAAAGGAATGTGCTAAGCGCGCGGGCAGTCTTTCGGAACAGACAATAGACGCTGAGCGTGAGTCTTAATCTCTATTAGCTCCAATCCTCACCTTTTTTAATCCAGGTAGGCGTAAAGACCGTTTCTGTTTTATGAATTTCTTGGGTCTTAGCAAACAGCTCCGCCTCTGTAAGGTTCCATTTCTTCAGCGCTGCGTCCAAATCGCGCTGGATATCGCGCGCGCCTTGAAAGCCGTCATAGCGAATGCGCAGCCGGGCCACCTCTGCCATGTTTAAGCTGCTGGCATTCCCTGCCATCGCGGTATTGAGCGTCTCTCGATCTTTTCTGTACTGAGGATGAAGATAGTCTTTTTCGCTTTGAATTTCTGCCACAGGTTCCCTCTAGATAACAACATTAGTCCGCGCACAGCACCGCCGCATGATGGCGAATATGATCGCCCATGAATGTCGCAATAAAATAATAGCTGTGATCATAACCGGGCTGTTGCCTAAGCGTAAGTGGCTGACCCACTTGCTTGCACGCAGCGGCAAAGACCTCAGGCAAAAGCTGACCCTGCGCCAAAAACGAATCAGCCCCGCCCTGATCTATCAGAATCGAACTTAAGTCACCGTCGCTTGCCTTGACGAGTTCGGTCGCATCGTAAGCGGTCCACTGTTCTTTGTTAGATCCCAGGTAGCCAGTGAACGCTTTTTGGCCCCAAGCACATTGAGAAGGGGCAGCGATTGGCGCAAAGGCAGAAATAGAAGCGTATTGCTCTGGATTTTTGAGCCCGCAAATCAGCGCGCCGTGACCGCCCATGGAATGTCCGAAGATGCCGGTG
>JBBSNR010000062.1:0-11653 GCA_038260635.1 Phormidesmidales cyanobacterium | reverse complement strand
CAAACTGGGCCGCGTCTTAAACTGCAACGAGCCGTTCAACAGCTCCGGTGAATTGATAAACGTATTCCGGTGCATCACCCCCATCCGCACAAACTCCGCATTCTCCAGCCCCGGAATCATCCGAAACACCCGCTTCTGCTCGCCCCAGCGCAGATTAGTCTGAAAGCCCACCATATTCCATAGCTGCCCGGCCTTATCTTCCTGCCGTAGCTGCACCACCGCGTAAGGTTTATGCACCTTATTCTCCAGCGCATCAAACGCCCCATATTTTTCGGTGTCGAACAAACCCACGGGCTTTAGCGGCCCATAGCGCATCGTATCTTCCCCACGCCGCGCCATCTCCTCAATCGGCAGACAAGCCTCAAAAAACTTCGCCGTCTCTCGCTCAAAATCCTTCAGCTCCGCCTGTTCCGCCTCACACAGCGCCGTATAAAAAGCCAGATACTGCTCTCTATCCATCGGACAGTTCAGATAAGCCGCTTCGCCCCGGTCATAGCGAGACGCCATAAACACAACGTCCTGACTGATCGACTCACCCACAATAATCGGGCTCGCTGCATCAAAAAAGCTCATATAGGCTTGCCCCGCAAAGCGTTCGAGGTCTTCACTCAACGCCTGACTGGTCAGCGGCCCGGTCGTCAGCACGGTCACACCCTCTGCTGGAATGTGCTGCACCTCATCTCGTCGCAGCTCTACCAGCGGATGATCTTTCAGTGTCGCTGTCAGCTCTTGACCAAACACCCCCCGATCCACCGCCAGCGCCCCACCCGCAGGCACCGAATGCTCATCGGCCTTGCCGATCACCACCGACCCCAGCCGCCGCAGTTCCTCATGCAGCAACCCCGAAGCCCTATCAGTCCCCATCGCCCCAAAGGAGTTACTACACACCAGCTCAGCCAAATGCTCCGAATGATGCGCCGGAGAAGTCTTCACGGGCCGCATCTCATGCAATACCACCGGCACCCCGGCCCGAGCTATCTGCCAGGCTGCCTCCGTCCCGGCCAAGCCGCCGCCAATCACATGAATAGGCTCTCTATCGCTCATAAGTTCCCTGAAGCTGCTGCCGTCTGTTCTCCCTCCAATTCTAAGCGTCTGCGCTGTACAATCCGAGCACCATGTACGATCCTGTCTGCAAATTTCTCGTCGAAAACTTTTCTACCGACTTTGCCGACTGGCTGCTAGGCGAACCAGTCAGCTTTGCCGCGCTCAACCCATCAGAGCTGTCTTTAGAGCCCATTCGCGCTGACTCCGTCATCCTGCTAGAGTCCGAGCGACAGCCCGGCGAAACCAGTATCCTCCACTTGGAATTCCAGACATATCCAGAACCCAAAATTCCCTTTCGAATGCTGGACTACTGGGTTCGCATTCACCGTCTCAATCCTCATAAAGAGATCCGGCAAGTCGTTATTTACCTGGCCCGCTCTCAGTCAGAACTGGTCTACCAGAACCGCTTTCAGAAGACCAATACATCTCATATGTTTGAAGTAGTCCGACTGTGGGAGCAGCCTTTTGAAACTTTCTTGAGGTCGCCGGGCTTACTTCCTTTTGCCGTGCTTAGCCAAGTAGAAGATCCGGTTGCAGCCTTAGAGCAGGTCGCCATTCAGATTCGAGAGACGCTACCCCATCAGTCTCGGCAGAGCATTGGGGCCTCTACCGCAATCCTGGCCGGGTTAATATTGACAGATGAGTCGTTAGTTCAAAGAATTATTGGCATGGAACTACTAGAGCAATCTTCGGTATATCAGAGCATTAAGCAACAGGGCATTCAGCAAGGCATTCAGCAAGGCATTCAGCAGGGCATTCAGCAAAGTACTCAGAGAGAGCGTTCTTTAGCGCTGCGGCTATTGCATACAAAGCTGGGTGAGATACCCTCACCGTTGGAAGCTCGGGTAAATCAGCTACAAATCGCACCGCTAGAACGGCTGATCGAAGCACTGCTTGGGTTCTCGTCAGTAGCGGACTTAGAAGGCTGGTTGACCGCTGTAGAGGCCGAGTCTGAGTCTGAGGTGACAGCACAGTAGAGGCGCTAGCTGGAAAGGGTTCGCTCAGAGTGGCAGGGCGTAGTGGTAGAACGCTGAATCTTTTCTGTAGCCAAGGGATTCGTAAAGAGATTGGGCGTTGGTATTAGTCGCTTGGGTAGATAAGCTAAGTCGGGCTGCGCCTGTGTCTCTAGCGTGGTTTTCTGCTGCGCCCATGAGTAGCTTGGCGATGCCTTGTTTGCGGTGCGATCGCCTCACAAACAAATCATTCAATATCCAGGTTCGCCTCATGGAGACTGAAGAAAAACTAGGGTAAAGCTGCATAAACCCAACGCTGTCGATCTCTTCACGGGCCAAAAATATAGCAGAGTCCCCAGCTTCAAAACGATCTCTTAGAAATTGCCTTGCCGATTCGAGGTTTGAAGGCTGTTCGTAGAAAACGCGATATTGGTCAAACAGCGACGCTGCCTCTTCCAGATGTTCAAGGTTCGCTGATATGACTTCCATGGTTGGTCTCCTCGATAACTTTCACCTAGAAAGCTCACTATCAGCTGCTCGTATCGGTAAGCTGTGCTAGAAAAGTATTGATGTCCTGTTGGATCAGGCCATAGAGCTGCTGTGCCGCGCTGAGGTTTGCCTGTAGCTGAGTCGGCTCAATCTCCGTCCCGTAGGCGTGCCTGATCAGATGGCGAAAGCTTCTGAGCTTGTTCATCACCTCTAGCGATGTGTCAGACAAAAACGCAGGCCGAATGCCTTCTACCGGTTGACTCAGTCGTAGCAATAGCACTCGGTGCCAATCCCCGCCTGACCCGATCTGATTTTCAAAGGAGCTGGCAATCAGCTTCAGCAGATCCTCTGCCGAACAGTACAGGTTGTGAATTTGGTAGGCGACGCTATCTAGCTGACCGGGCGTATCTAAGCCGTCGTTGACTCTAGATTGCAGGCGATCGCTTACTTTCTGCATCAGCCAAAGCTGCCCTTTGATCTCTGCGGTCAGTCCGGCGATGCGTTCTGTTTCCATGTCAGCCCAATTCGGCGAATTTTGTCAGCAAAGTGGCACTGGTCTAACGGTATCAAATCTACGTCTCGATTGATATGCATGGACAAATCGCCCATCAGCGCGCAGATGTCTCCAGTTTTGTGGGTTTCGACGGCTAGATCTACGTCGGAGCGATCGCTAAACCGACCTGGCAACGTCACTGAGCCAAAAATATAGCCGCTCCTGATGCCATAGCAAGCCGCATGGTCGCCTAGCCAGCTCAAAGTCATCTGTAGAATTTGCTGACGCAATTGCTCATTAACAGCTTTTTGTCTAGCGAGCTTGGCATCAAGTAGAGGCGTCGGGAAAGTCATGGTAGAAAAGCAGGAAACTGATTCAATCGACATTAGTGCTAACAGGCATCGAACGCCATCACATCAGTAGTTTCGCAATCTGTAGGGCACACCATAAAACGTCTCACCATCAATCAGCTTTTCTATCTCTAACCTATTTTGGTGAGACGGATAGTCTATCAAAATATCAGCTTTCTTACGACAGTTAGCGTTCTGAACGACGTATACGTTCGAACCGTCAGGATTGATCTGCTCGATCTGCTGAATAAGCTTCTGCTGGGCCTTTACCACTGCTTTAACTTCAGCTTCGGTCGGTAGTCTTCGGCAGGGAAGATAGTAGTTTCTATTGTCATAAACATAATGATCTAAAACTCTTTGAAGGAGGCTTACCCTGATTCCTACTGCTAAGGCAATAAAGAGAACCGAGCAGCTAATTGCGAATACCTTCAAAGATTTGTCCGACATTTTTATGAGTACGACATTGCTAAGCCTTACGTTCAACGATAGCTCGAATGTCTGCCGGATTTAGATTGTGGCCGATGACGACTAGCTTTGTCTGCCGGGGCTCATCGGTGCGCCAGGGTCGGTCGTAAAAGTAATCAAATCGCTTGCCTACCCCGTTCAACACCAGCCGCATGGATTTCCCCGGCACGGCTACAAATCCTTTGATGCGATAGATTTCTTGCTCGTTGACCAGTTGAGTCAGCTTTTGTACCAGAGCCTTAGGTTCAAACGCCTGATCTAAAGTCAGCGGCACGGAAGTGATATCGTCATCGTGCTCGTGCTCAGCTTCGTGGTCATGGTGGCTGTGGCGGCTGTCGAGATTGTCTTCTACCGCCGCATTGAAGCCTAGCAGTACGTCTGGGTTCAGTTCGCCATTCTGACAGGGCAATACTTTTACACCGTCAGAGAGTTCACCTGCCAGCCATTTCTTTACCTTGGTTAGCTGATCGGCGTTGACCCGATCAGCTTTGGTCAGCACCACCATGTCCGCGCAGCCCAGCTGGTCTTCAAACAGCTCCTCAATTGGCGTTTCATGGTCAAGGCTGTCATCCGCCTGGCGCTGCGCTTCTAAAGCTTCTAAATCGCCAACCAAATCGCCGTTGGCTAAGGCTTCACAATCTACGACCGTCACCACGCCGTCAACGGTGGCACCCGTGCGAATTTCAGGCCAGCGAAAAGCTTGAACTAGAGGCTTTGGCAGTGCCAGACCAGAAGTCTCTATTACCACACAGTCAATCTGATCGCGCCGTTTGATCAGCGCCTGCATCGTCGGCAAAAACTCTTCTTGTACGGTGCAGCACAGACAGCCGTTTGCCAGTTCTAAAATGTTGTTTGAACTATCAGCGGTGTTCTCTTCTTCATCGCAAACCTGACAGTCGCGCAGCAGCTCACCATCGATGCCGACTTCTCCAAACTCGTTGACAATCACCGCTATGCGTCGGCCCTGAGTGTTTTGCAACAGATTGCGGACGAGCGTTGTTTTCCCGGCTCCTAAAAAGCCAGTAATCACCGTAACAGGTATTTTACTCATGGTGGTGGATAGGGTTTCCCTAAAAGAGAGTCGCTTTAAACCAGCAGGCTGCCTAGAAAAGCCGCGCCCGCACCGCAAATGACGAAGCCTGCTTGCCGCAAGGAGGTCATGCCAGTCGCAGGGTTCTGATTGAGCGCACGCTGAGAGAGTAAGTAGGTGGCATAGGCGATCGCTCCCTGAATCAGCGTAAACCCAACTAAATAAGCGACTATTGGCATCGGCTCTGCCCCGATGATCGCTTCACCGTAAGCATAGCCATGAAACAGGCCCGCTAACGCCGTCAGCACCACTACAGCAGGCGTGCTCAACTGACGATGGGTAACCGCTAGCAGCCCAAACAGCAGCACTGAAGCCGAAATCACCAATTCGGGAGTCGGTAGATTGAGCGCGGCAAAATGCAGACCCGTACCGGCCAAGGCCGCCAGTAAAAAGGTAATAGGAACCGCAATTCCACGTTTTAATATTGCTGCCAACAGACCTATCGCAATCACAAAAGCTAGATGATCTAGTCCAATTACCGGATGGGCAACCCCAGTTAGCAATCCTTCAATAGCCGTCTGAGGGGCTTTACCGCCGGAGGCATGATGGGCCATCGCCGGAGCCGCTAGCATCAGGGTAGCGATCGCCGCTAATCCGCACTGGGCAACCCCCCCACGCATCGAAATATTTTTGAGCATCATTACCGTTTGCATCTGTACCGCGCAGATGGGCTTAGGTTAAATAAAACGTACGGGCATTCTGGCTTTGGTGTGAGCGACACGACAATGCACATAGCTCTCATCCATCACAGTTGCGGGACAGCGCCGGTTTTTCACCGAACTTTCCCCGTAAAATCACAGCGAGCCAGGGCAGCGAGTCGCTTTGTCACCCAAAACCACCGTCATTCAATAACGTCTCAGGCTAACTAGACTATCACGGCAACTCACTCCACAATGAGTGAAGATTGATTGCCATCGGCCTTGTGCCCTGCCCTCAGAGCCACGCTAAAAACCTATGCTCAAAGCCGTTATTTTCGACCTTGATGGCACCCTCACAGACAGCGACAAAGTTCACTTTCAAGTATTTCAAAAGATCTTTGCCCAGCACGGCATTGAACTCGACCGAGCGCTCTACCGTCAGAAGATCAGCGGGCGTCAAAATGCGGCAATTTTGGCCGATTTTCTGCCCGATCTATCAGAGGCAGAAGTCGAGGCTTTTAGCGCTGATAAGGAAGCTACCTTTCGCACAGCTGCTCATGGGAACCTGACGCCCTTAGCCGGTCTACTGGAGCTGATAGAACAAATCAAACGCCAGGGGCTGGCGATCGCCGTCGTCACCAATGCGCCCCCAGAAAACGCCACTTTTATGCTCAAGGAACTGGGACTCAGCGACACTTTCGATCCTGTGGTGATCGGCGATCGCTTACCCAGAGGCAAACCCGACCCGCTACCCTATCAAACCGCTCTAGATCAACTGTCGATTAGCGCGGAAGAAGCCATTACGTTTGAAGACTCTACAGCAGGCATTCGTTCAGCGGTGGGAGCGGGCATCAAAACCATTGGCGTCACCACCACCCACTCTAAGGCAGAACTGATAGAAGTCGGCGCAGTCGAGACCGTCGCTGACTTCACCGATCCCTACATCCAAACGTTGCTCTAATCCTTCTCTTCGTCGGCCTGATTGCGCCGACGGCGGCAGCGCTCAGAGCAATACTTCACCTCATCCCAGCAGTTTTCCCATTTCTTGCGCCATGTGAAAGGGCGTCCGCATACCGGACAAACTTTAGAGGGCAGATCAGACTTTGCGCGTTGACGAGCCATAGAGCGTAGAGCAGGGCTTTGAGTCAGTTAGGGAGAAGCTGACGTAGACTTTTAGATTATGTCGCAGGTGTCGCAAGAATTGTCTCAAGCAGCCCTAGCCTCAGTACGGATTGTCCTAGTTGCACCCGCTGGCCCGCTTAACGTGGGGTCAGTGGCGCGGGTGATGAAAAACTTTGGCCTGACTCAGCTCGTCCTGGTTGATCCGCAGTGCGACCCGCTCGGCGAAGAAGCGCTGCAAATGGCCGTCCACGCTGACGATGTTTTGAAAGCTGCTCAGCAGGTGAAGACTGTGCCCGAAGCGTTGGTGGGCTGTCAGTGGGCGATCGCCACTACCGCTCGCCAGCGCGGGTTCGATGCGCCGTTAGAGTTGCCTGAAATTGCCCTGCCCGCCCTATTTTCGGCCAACCCTACCGTTGCCAGTAGTCAGACCGCTCTCCTATTCGGCCCCGAAGATCGGGGGCTGAGCAATCAAGAACTCACCTACGCTCAGCAGTTCATCAAAATACCCACTGATGACGGCTACAGCGCCCTTAACCTGGCTCAGGCAGTCGCTATTTGCTGTTACGAACTCCACCGCGCCAGCCTTCACTCTCCCCTCCCGCCCTCCTCCTCTCCCCAACAAAATTCACCAAAAGCTTTACTAACCGCCCCTCTATCTGCTAAACAGACGGAATCTGCCGCGTTAAACGAATTAGAAGGGTACTACCAGCATCTAGAATCCGTACTGCTGAAAGTGGGATATTTATATCCGCACACCGCCACTAGCCGTATGCGTAAGCTGAGGTTACTGCTGCATAGAGCCGCGCCGTCCGCCCGTGAAGTTGCCCTGCTAAGAGGTATCCTCAGACAGGTGGAATGGGCGCTATCAGATTCAAAGAAGGGTTAACTTTAGTCATGACAGATGCTAACGGCTCGCGCCCCCGTCCAGGTTCTCCCGGTTCAGGTCAATCTATCGGCCCCTCTCAGAGCAGTCGAAGCTTTTCAGCGCATAAGGGCAGCGGTCCTAGCTACAGCCCCGTAAATCGCCCCCAGCCAGTCAAGCAGCCTATTAAACAGCCTACTGGCCAGTCAGCTAGCAAGCCATCCAGTCAGCCGGTTAGCCGCAAAACCAGCGATCGCCCTACCGATGAAAATCCTGCTCGCCCCCGACGCAGCCGCCGCGATCGCCGCCGTACACCCGGCATACCCTCTGGCTTAGCCTCAGCTCGCGCAAAAAGCAGTTCTCCAACTCGGCTACAGGCGCTCTCAGCGCCGCCGCGATCCGCCCCGTCCCGCGCCCAGCAGTCTCGCGCCGAATCGTCTGCTCGTCCGCGCCGCCGGGCAGCCCGGCGATCGCTCAAAACCCCTTTACCCCTCCTATACTTAGGTCGCCTGGTAGTCGCCGGGCTAGGCATTGCCGCCATTGGCGGTACCCTGCTAACGGTGCTGCCCAGCAGTTCTCGCAGCGCTGCCAGAACAGAATCAGCCCTAGCGCCCCCTACTGAGACCAAATCCGCCTTCCCAATCGCGCTCAACCAGGAAAACGCTCCGCTCAAAGCCCAGTTTGAAGACCTGCCCAATCTCTATCCGGGCCTGACGGCCAAGATTTTCTATGTCGATGTAGATACCGGAGACTATGTAGACTTGGCGGGTCGAGAAGCGATCGCCGCTGCCAGCACCATTAAGCTGCCGATCTTGCTGGCCTTTTTTGAAGAAGTAGACGCCGGTCGGATCAATCCCAGTCAAACCATGACCATTCAGCCCGAGCAAATGGCTGAAGGCTCTGGTGAAATGCAGGTGTCTGCGCCGGGCACTCAGTTTACAGCGCTGGAGGTGGCCACTCAGATGATTGTGGGCAGTGACAATACCGCCACTAACATGATGATCGACCTGCTGGGCGGGAGCACTGCGCTGAACAGCCGGTTTGCTGCCTATGGCCTGGAAAAGACCCGGATCAACGGCCCGCTGCCCGATCTCGATGGCACTAACACCACCAGCGCCCGCGATCTGGCGCAGACCCTGCTGATGATCGCCCAGGGCGAGACATTGTCTTTGCGATCGCGCGACCACGTCTTAAATATTTTGCAGCGCACTCACAACAAAAGCCTGCTAGCAGCGGGCCTGACAGAAAAAGAAGCCCTCACTTACAACAAAACGGGCGATATTGCCTCTGTGCTCGGGGATGCCGCCCTGGTGGATTTGTCCAATGGCAAACGCTATATCGTGGCTGTGATGGTAGAGCGGCCTACCAACGATGGCCGGGCTGTAGAGCTGATTCGCCGCATCTCAGGGCGCGTTTACCAAATAGCCGACGAAGCCGTTCAAACAATGGTTTTACCCACGGATGACCCCAGCGCCGCTGGCGAAGGAAGTGCTGGCGAAGAAGGTGCCCCGGCGCTTCAGCCCGATGTAGAAACGGGTCAGCCCTATGAAGAGCCCTATGAAGAACCTTATGAAGATCCCTATTTCAATGAGAATCTTTAGGAGGGATTGGGCGATATCAAATAAACTGGGTACGCTCCTACGGCAAGCATAAGAATGCGCGGTTTACTTGAATTCTGCCAGATGACTAGACAACAACTTTGAGCAGGCCCCTCGATGGCGATCGCATCCCAAAACTTAATAGAGCCTCTGGAGTCCCCTGTGAGGACCCCGACAAATCCCACCGCTGACCCTACAGAATGGGGCTTTGCTGGGCTAGATATTCGGCAGCTGGCAGCAGCGGGGTATTTTCGCGCCATCGCCTACTGGCTAAACGAGCCGCTGGTACCGCAAAAGGTCTACGCCCAGGTGCTGGCTGATGAGGTTCCAGGCCGGATCAAAATTTTGGTGGAGTTCGAGCGAGTTCCTCAGTCCCAGCGGTTAATTCGCTTTGTGTGTGATCGCATCTACCGGCTCAACTCCGATGTCATTGAAGGCATTCACCTGATCGCCCGCGCTTTAGGCACAGGCCAAACTGACTGGGAGCAGTCCATTCGCATCCCTACTGCCGCTCAGCGCCAGCAAAAGCAGTCCCAGGCCAAGAGTTCTACTCAGACGGCGGTGCAGACCGCCTCTGAAGCGGCTCCCCAGCTGGTACACGAGTCAGCTCGCAGTCAGGTCGCGCGGCAGATTGTCCGCAGTCAGTTTAAGTTTTTCCGAGCCGCCCTGATTTCGGGCACGGCTGCCGCTGCCTTTCTCTTTGGTGGCCTGACTGAACTGATGCTGGCCGACCGGCTGTCTGTACCTGTAGCCGATTCAACAGCAGCAGTTCCCTGGTACGGAGAAAGCGCAGCAGACCCTTCTGGAGACTTCTCCGAAGCGACGACGGTTTCTTTTCGGTCGGCTAGTCGGTTTAGCGGTAGAACGGTGGAAGCGGCGCTAGAAACAGTCGCAGTGATTCCTCACGATGAAGTTGCTCAGCCTGATGATCCAACGGTTACCCTGCTCTTTGGCGGCGAGCTGAGCTTAAACGATTTTGTATTTGAGGAGGCCGATAGCCTCGACGGACTGTTTGCAGAAGTCAGTCTTTATCAGCAGGCCGATGTAGCTATGTTGGGCTTAGCCGAGCCCTTAGCCTATGCCAGCACCTCTCTACAAGAAAATTTTTACCACCGCACACGCCCCCAGGCTGTGCAAACCCTCAAAGCCGGTGGGATTGATATTGTCAGTCTGGCCAGCGAAGGCACCCTGACCTATGGCACTCAGGGGCTCAGCGAAACGCTGAAAGCCTTGGATCAGCAAGGCATTTACCGAGTAGGCGCCGGGCTCAACCAGCAGGAAGCTCATCGCCCCGAGATTTTGGAAGTCAAGGGTCAGCGGATTGCCTATCTGGGCTACAACCCTGAGGCCATCAGGGGCGCACAGGCTGATAGAGCAGGTGTGGCCCTCGCCAATAGCGAAGAGCAGCAATACATTATCGAAGATATTCGGGCGATTCGTCCCCAGGTGGACTGGATTGTGGTGAATTATCGCTGGGGAGACACAGCCGCAGAGCTAGGAGATAGCCAGCAAGAGCCCGACTCGCCAGAACATACCTCACCAGAGCCTACTGAAAGTAGCTTGAGCGCTTCTATGCCAGCAGATTGGCAAAAGGCTCTGGCCCGAGAAGCCGTAGATGCGGGTGCTGATTTGGTAGTGGGCTATCACCCTAACCAAATTCAAGGGGCAGAGATCTATCGCGATCGCGCCATCGCCTACTCCCTGGGTGATTTTGTCTTTAGCAGTGCGCCACTGGCAGATCACGATACAGCGGCTCTCAAAGTGTCACTGCGCAATCACCAGATGAAGGTTGAATTTTTGCCTGTCACAATTCAAGACTCCCATCTAAGAATGGCGACCGGCGAGCATGGCGCGGCTATTCTTCAGGCCATTCGCGATGCTTCCAAAAGCTTCGATCAGCCGATGCACTTTCCTACGGTGCTAGAAGCCAAGCCCATTCCTGTCCCGGCCACGCCACAAAAACTCAATGTCCCCGCAACAAACCCCGCACCGGATGACACTGAAGACTCATTAGCGCCCGAGTTACCTGAAATTGCGCCGTCCGAGCCCACCACCAGCTGGCCCTCTGAAGAAATCAACGAATCTCCAAAGGCTCTAGAATCTGAGCTGGAGCCAACAGATTCTTCAGAGAATGACTTAGAATACGACGCCCCTGCCCCGGACCCTATCCTGCAAGAGTCAGAGGCACTGTTTGGGCCTGAGTCAGACGAGTCCGCCAAGCGTGACCAGCCCTCCTGGCCTTCATCCGCTGATGAAGGTGATTCGGTAGATAGGTCGGCAGATGATTTCATAGAGGAGCCAGCCGATAAGCCGGTCGATGAGCCTTGGCAAGACGAAAAGCTTCTAGAAGATTGGGGCGAAAAGCAACCCGGTTCGTGGCGTGACGTTTCTCCCATGATCGAAGAAGGAGAGGAGCCCGCTCAGCCACAGAGATCTATAGATTCTGAAGAGCTAACCGATGACCGGCCCGACGACCGACGATCTGATGCGGGCGATGAGCTAGGAAGTAGTGATCTATACTCGGATGCTCCCAGCTTGGTTGAGACGTT
>JBBSNR010000061.1:0-11664 GCA_038260635.1 Phormidesmidales cyanobacterium | reverse complement strand
TGGCATCGATGAAAGTATTTTTCGCCCCGATCCACAGCCCGATCTGGCTGCTAAGCACGGGATCGCCCAGGACGAATTTGTGATTGGCTTTGTCGGTCGCTTTGTCGAAGAGAAGGGTCTGCTGACTCTGTTTCAGGCGCTAGGTAAGCTTCAGAGTAGGCAAAACAATCGCCCTTGGAAACTACTGCTGCTAGGCCGGGGTCCGCTGAAAGACAGGCTGCAAGCGTTAGCGATTGAACTGGGCATTGGCGATCGCATCCTCTGGATAGAAAGCGTCCCCCATGCCGATGTGCCCCGCTATATCAACCTGATGGACAGCCTGATTTTGCCATCTGAAACCACCTATCAGTTCAAAACGCTGACCGCAGCGGGCTGGAAAGAGCAGTTTGGCCATGTGCTGATTGAGGCGATGGCCTGTAAAGTGCCTGTGATCGGCTCAGATTCGGGTGAGATTCCCCATGTGATCAAAACCGACGGGCTGGTTTTCCCTGAAGGCGATGCTGCCGCCCTGGCTGAAAAAATTGCCATTCTGCTCAACCAACCTGAGCAGCAGCACGCCCTGGCCGAACAAGGCTACTGCCGGGCCATGGCCGAATATACCAATCGCGCCCTGGCCAAACGACAGCTCGACTTTTACGAAACCTTGTTCTGATACGAGGCTTTCTCACTGTAAGGTTAAGCAAATTTCCTGAAAGTCTGCCGCTAAGCAAAATCTGCTGAGTCAAAAACGGGGCAACCCGCCTGAATTCAGCCGTTTTTTTGTCAAAAGTCAAGCTGCGAAGCTTAACCCTATTCCCTCACTCAATACATCGGGTCTATACATTGGCGCTTACTTCTGTGAAATATTTAGCTCATCAGCTGCGATCGCGTCGGCTGACCCTGCGGTTCTTCAAGCAGCCTCTTAAACCATTGCTCTTAGGCGTGGCGATCGCCCTGGGCGGCTGCTCTAGCGACGGCATTCAAGCGGTTCAAACTATCGTCTTCGGCGAACCCGACGCGCTCAATATCCAGCCTATTCAGGTCTGCGATGACAGCGGCAGTCGCTGCGCCGGTGTCAACTTCTTTGAAGATATCACCGCCAAAATTCTAGAGCAAGCCCGGCTCAAGGTAAATTTTTTGCCGATCAACCGGCTAAATGCCTCGCGTTTTCTAACTATTGAAGACAGCAGCCGACGCAATTCGGATGATTACGAATTTTACGAACTGACGCGAACTGGCGGCGCTGGTGCGTTTGGTCGCAACCCCGACTCTGGCCGCACTACCGGCCCGATCAACGTTTGGTTTGTCGAAGAAATTGAAACGCTGAATGGCTTTACCCAGTTTGGCCTGGCCTGGATCAATGCCAATGGCGTGCTGGTGAGCGAAGCCGCGCTCGATTTTGGCAGCAATGGCCGCACCGATACCCTCGCTCACGAAATTGGCCATAACCTGGGCCTGCGTCACACCACGCTAGGAGCCGGGGGCCCAAATAACCTGCTGACCGATGGCGATCGCCGCAACGTCCCCGGCTCAGTCAACGACATCAGCCCTGACGGCGCTGGCCTGAGCAATCTCACCGATGCTCAAATTAAGACCATTCGCAACAGTCCCTTTGTCAGTCAGGGCGCATCCGGACTATTGCCCAGCACGGAAGTTTCTCCTAATGATCAGTCGAGTGACTTGATAGCAGGCTTCGGCAACGCCTTCTCCAGCGCCGATCTATCTATAGAATTATCCCCAGAATCACCCCCAGAGCCAGCAGCGTGGGAGAGTGTGCCTGAGCCGACCATTGGCTGGTTAGTATGGTCAATGTTGGGCGTATCTCTGCTCACAGCGACCCGGCGGGCGGCAGTCGTCAGGTCTTAGCGCCCTCAATCATGGGGCAACTTCATGAGCGCAGAGATCCAGTCAGCTCCTCAGTCAGTCTATGAAGAGGTTGCAATCGTGCCGAAACTTTTACTTTCCCTGCTGATTGCACTGGCGAGCGCCAGTGCAATCATCTTCTGGCCCACGCAAAAACTATCATTAGTCCCTACCCCTCAAACTATTGCTACGAATATTGAACCCGCTATAGCCGCTGACCGCATCGCCCTGCCGCCTGCCCGTCAGACCTTCACTAACGGCCCCTATGAGCTTGTCATCAGCGCTAAAGACCCATGGCAAACACCCATGACCATCGGTCAACTGTACGAGGGCAGCACGCTTCGTTGGCAACAAGATCTGCCCCACGAATACGGCCCCAGATTTGCGCTGGTCAGTGCGTCAGGGCAGGTGCTCCTACTCGATGAATTCATCAATATCGCCAGCCCCTATGCGCTGACGCTGATCAATCCAGCTGGAGAAATCGTCGTACAGCGCAGCTTTGACAACGTTCAAAAAGCGTTGGATATTTCCCCTGCCACCCTCACTCAGCAGGCGACCAGCGGCTGGTGGATTTCTGCGCCGCCTGAATTGAATGCCAGGGGAGACCGCGCCCTAGTACAAACCGGGGGCACTACTCTCGAAATTGATTTGACTACGGGCGAACTCACCTGCCGCCCCAATCTGTAGCCGAACCGCCATCACCGCTCACCCCCTGGCCGCCATGAAGCCGTTGAAAATTTTGCAAATTGTCCCCTCTATCTCGCTGGTCTACGGCGGCCCGAGCCAGATGGTGCGCGGACTTTCGGCAGCGCTTGGCAATCAGTCGGGCGTCAGCCAGGTAACGGTGATTACCACCGACTCTAATGGCGATGTCGATGAGCTGCCTTTAGACGTGCCGCTAGGCCAGCCCGTGACCGAAGACGGCTACGAAGTTATTTACTTTCGCTGCTCTCCTTTTCGCCGCTACAAATTTTCTCTCGATCTGCTGAGCTGGCTCTGGGCTAACGCCGATCAATATGATGTTGCCCACATTCACGCTTTGTTTTCGCCGGTCAGCACCTCGGCGGCTACCGTCTGCCGCTGGAAAAATCTACCCTATCTGATGCGGCCCCTCGGCACCCTGGACCCGGCTGATCTGCAAAAGAAAAAACAGATTAAACAGCTCTATGCCAGCCTGTTAGAGCGCCCCAATCTAGCTGGGGCAGCCGCGATTCACTTCACTAGCGAACAAGAGGCTAAAGTCTCTGAACGGTTTGGGGTAGATACGCCTGGGGTGGTGATTCCGCTGGGGGTGGCGCTACCCGATTTGCCCGAACGCGCCGCTGCCCAAGCGTCCGTTCGAGCAGCGTTCGATATCCCTGCTGATCGAACAATCGTATTGTTTATGTCGCGCGTCGATCCTAAAAAAGGTTTCGATCTGCTGCTGCCAGCGCTCGAAAAACTGCATCAGCGCCGTCACCTGTTCCACTTTTTACTCTGTGGCGCTAATCCACAAGACAGAGCCTACGAAGACGATATTCGCCACCAAATTCAAGCCGCACCCTGGGCCGGTCAAGCTACCCTCAGCGGCTTTGTCTCTGGCGAACTCAAGGCTCAAATTCTCAGCGCTGCCGATGTCTTTGTGCTGCCCTCTTACTACGAAAACTTTGGCATTGCTGTAGCAGAAGCGATGGCGGCCAGCATCCCGGTTGTGATTTCTGATCAGGTGCATATTTGGCCAGCGATTCAGGCCAGTGATGCAGGCTGGGTAGTGCCCTGCAAAGTAGAAGCCTTGACTGAGGCGTTAGAAGCAGCGATCGCTCACCCCGAAGAACGACGACAGAGGGGCCAAAATGCCCAGCACTGTGCCAAAGAGAACTATAGCTGGGGAGCGATCGCTCAGCGCATCACCACCACCTACCGACAGCTTTTAGACGCCAAGCCCTAGCAGTGCCCATCGTTTACACAAAGCCTAGCGCCATAAATCATCCGCTTGACTCAGTCCTTTGCCTTTAGACTGAGAGGGTAGTGATCCGTTATACAAAGAGTCCATGGCTGAGCAGATCGACCTCTTTAGCGCTAGCGGCGTAGAAGCCACCCCGCCCCCCAAAGACTTTGACATCAACAAAATTCCGACCAGTGCCAAAGTCCCGATTCCACCCGGCACCTATGAGTCGCTAGATACACAAGCCGGACACTGCAAAGGCTGTCAGCGCTGCGAACTCGCCGAAACCCGCACCAACGTTGTCGTCAGTCGGGGCAGCCACACCGCGCCGATTATGATCATTGGTGAAGGCCCCGGACAGCAGGAAGACGAGCAAGGTCTCCCCTTTGTCGGCAGATCGGGACAACTGTTAGAAAAAATTCTAGGGTCAGTCCGTATCGACAGCGAAAAAGACGTTTACATTTGCAATATCGTCAAATGCCGTCCGCCCGGCAACCGCAACCCGACTACTGCCGAAATCAACGCCTGTCGCCCTTACATACTCGAACAAATCCGCCTGGTTGACCCCAAGATCATTTTGCTCACAGGCGCTACATCGGTTAAAGGAATCATCCCCAGCGAAAAGCGCGGCATCACCAAAATTCGCGGCCAGTGGATCGAGTGGGAAGGTCGCCTCTGTATGCCCATTCTTCACCCGGCCTATTTGCTGCGCAACCCTTCCCGCGAGCCGGGCAAACCCAAATGGCTTATGTGGCAGGACATCCAAGCTGTTAAGACAAAACTAGACGAAATTCGCGCTGAGTCTTAGGTTAGATCACGCTTTTGGCAACAAAGGCTGAATATAGTTGAGCAGTTCGGGGATATCAACTTGCGATACTTACCAGACCCGAGGGATTTCTACATCCTGATAGTCATCAATTAGCTTGTCTCGCATCCCAGCGATTTGTCTCCATTTGATCGCTGGATGCTGAGATCGAAATTCAGACGACAGCCTTTTGACGATTGCTCCCAGCAGTGTAATGCTGTAAAGCATCGCCAGTTGGGCGTTACGGTCTGCTGAAAATGCCTCACCATCCAATCCCGCTACGACCTGCTGCGCTTCTGAAGCAGCTTTATGGGGGTCAAGAAGATAAGACTGGTCGCGATTCATAAGCTATCTGAATATTGCTTAAGATCTCGCATCTTCGTATCCAGTTGTAGTCAGCTTCGACCGCCTCGCGCTCAACAAGGTCAACCTTTCGATGGAATAAGTCTTCAAACTGGTACTCAAGACCGACAAGATCCATCAGGCTCATGCTGCTGTCTGGAACCAGCCTGACTAAAACGTCAATATCACTATCGGCATTGAAATCTTCCCGTAGGATAGAGCCAAAAAATGCCAGCTCTGTGATGGGCGATCGCTCACAAAATTCCTGTAGCTCTGCTCGTGACACGCCGAGCCTTTCATATAGCTGTGAATTCGATAGAGAGGACATAATCACTGCCTCACGCATTGCTTCATATCATAGCCGTCAGCTGGCAATGCCTACCATCGTGAAGAAACCGCTTACAGGTCAGCTTCTAGAGGATAAATCGCCCCGGCCCGGCAGTCTCGTAGCCATAGCTGTACGGCCTGACCAACGCTGCCGTGACTATTTTCGCGGGGGGGTAGGGGCGATCGCACACTTCCAACATCATCAATTGCCGAAAACATTAGAGCCAGCCGCCAGCCGTCATCGGACTGGGTCAAAAACAGCCAGTGATACTCCTGTACCTGCTTGTCTCGCAGCCCCGAATACTGTCGCGATAAAGTGGTGAAAAGCAGTTGAGTGATCGGCCCGCCTGCATCCGGCGAAGTCGTATACGTATAGTCATTCAAATCCAGCGGCTCTAGCTCAGGTCTGCCCGCAATCAGTACATAAGAAGGGCGGTAGGGCTCGCGACCATCGACATCGTTGTCAGGCAGGGCCGCAACCGTTCGCTGCAATACTCGATTGGTGTAGTTAGGAATGTCTCGAATCAATAGCGCCGTCAGCGTCTCAATATCTTCAGGACAAACCGCTGTAGGACGCAGCGGCAGGTAAGGACGGGGAACGGCGGGCTCAGTGTCTGTAGCTTCATCGTCATCAGAGGGAGCAGCGGCTGGCTGAGGCGCTTCTACCGCTGCGTGACGAGGCGCTGATGAAGTGCTGCTGCTATTGGGCAATCCTGTCGTCAGGCCCATGATTAGCGCGATCACCCATCCCATCATCCGCCCATCTCCTCACAGATTTGCGCAAAAGCCGCCGCTGGATTGTCAGCCTGCGTAATCGGTCTGCCAATCACTAGATAATGAGCGCCCGCCTGCACTGCTTCGGCTGGCGTCATCGCTCGCTGCTGATCGCCTCGCTGCGCCCAAGTGGGCCTTACCCCCGGACACACCAGCTGAAAGTCGTTTCCGCAGGTGCGTCTGAGCAGGCTGGCCTCTTGAGGAGAACACACTGCGCCACCTAGACCGCTTTCTTGAGCAAGTAGCGCCATCTGCCGGACGTAGTCAGTTAGCGCTATAGGTACTTTGAGATCCGTAGGGAGCGATCGCTCATCAATACTTGTCAGCAGCGTCACCGCAATTACCCTGGGCGGCAGGCAACCGGCCTCCTGGGCACCTTCAGTCGCCGCACTCTGCGCCGCCATTAGAGCGGCTTTACCGGCAGCCGCATGGACTGTCAGTAAATTCACCCCGTAGCGCCCCGCTGCCCGACAAGCGCCGGCCATTGTGTTGGGAATATCGTGAAACTTCAGGTCTAGAAAGATGCGCTTATTGCGAGATTTCAGCTCTTTGAGCAGGGCCGGGCCGCTGCTGACGAATAGCTCTAGGCCCACTTTCCAAAAGGTGACCTGGGGGAGAGCATCCAGGAGGGCGATCGCCTCCCCTTCACCCGGCACATCCAACGGCACAATAATTTGCTCAGGCGCACTGTTCATATGCTTACGCGACTAGCCGCACAAACTTCTTTTTGCCGACTTGCAAGACCTTGCCAATTAGCTCATCAGCACTTGCAAACGCGAGGTTGGGATCGCTCATCTTTTCACCGTCGAGTTTCACCGCCCCCCCGTGGACATGACGACGCGCTTCGCTACTGCTAGCACAGAGCGGCGTTGCCCCCAGCAAGTAAAACAGCTTGGCTGGGAACCCAACTTCAGCCAGCGAAAATTCTGCCACCGCTTCAGCCGCCTGAGCCTGTCCTTGCACCAACGTCAGCGCATCCTGCTGGGCCTGCGCTGCGGCCTGCTCCCCATGAAATTGGCTGGTGACCATTTTGGCCAGCAGCTTCTGCTGCTCTCGGGGATTATCTGGCAGCTCATTTAGGGGTAGCTTGGTCAGATGAGTAAAGTAGTCCACAATCACTGCGTCCGCCGTTTTCTCTAGTTTGGAGTACATCGAGAGCGGGTCTTCCTTCAGGCCGACGTAGTTGCCGATAGACTTAGACATTTTCTGGCTGCCGTCAGTGCCAATCAGCAGCGGCAGCAACATACCAAACTGAGGTCGCAGCCCAAAGTGTCTCTGCAAATCGCGCCCGACTGCCACGTTAAACTTTTGGTCGGTGCCGCCTAGCTCCACATCAGATTTGAGTGCTACCGAGTCGTAGCCTTGCAGCAGCGGATATAAAAACTCATGCATGTAAACCGGCGTGCCTTTTTCGTACCGGTTGGCGAACCCTTCTTTTGCCAGCATTTGGCCCAGGGTCATCGTGCTCAGCAGATCCAGCAGTTTGCTCAGATTTATATCGGCTAGCCACTCCGAGTTGTAGCGAATCTCTAGTCTCCCAGGCGTGTCAAAGTCTAAGATGGGCCGCACCTGATCGATGTAGGTTTCGGCATTGGCCTTGACCTCGGCTAAGCTCAGCTGCTTGCGCACTTCTGCCCGGTCAGTGGGGTCGCCGATTTGCGCCGTAAAGTCGCCAATTAGCAAGATTGCCGTATGGCCTGCCTCCTGAAAATCTCGCAGCTTACGCACCACAATGCTGTGGCCCAGGTGAATCTCTGAGCCGGTTGGGTCAATGCCTAGCTTTATTCGCAGCGGCTGGTCACTCTGCTGTAGCCGCGCGACCAAATTGTCATTGCCGTCAGTTGAGCCGGACTGATCCGGAAAAACTTCACTCACGCCCCGATAGATATCCGTCAGCGCTGGCGGAATCGCATGGGATGAGAGTGAATCTGAAGCAGTGCTAGCAGTCATGGGCAGGGAAAAGGTTAACAGCGCTAAGCCAAGGTGCTAAACCGGGGCTCTGACAGTGTAGCTTTATGGGTGAACCTCTGGTGTACCTAGCTCAGGTCAAAAGGCAAGCGGTTAGTCTCAGTGAAACCACGGTTTGAAACGTCCACGGCTACGAACTTGGTGAGAAAAATTACAAAAGCCTAGACATTCATCAGAGATCATCTATATTTATCCAGTAGCCAAACGGGAAGTCAGCGCAGGTCAGACGGTTAGTCAAGTTTATTGCGCTAGGGTGTTAGTTATTTCAGTTGATTTGGTTACCCTTCTCTCATTGCATCGGTCAAAACTGCCTGAAGACGCTGTGGAACTTTTCGACATCATCAGGTAAGCTCCCCTTAAATTAGGAAATATCGTCTCCCTGTGTCTTCTAACACTTATCGCAAAGTCAGACCGCGTAGAAGCTCGCCCGAAAGCTCATCGGTGCGATCGCACCACGTCCTTCGCTACATCCAAGAGGTCGGACAGATTGGCGCAGCCACACTGCTGACGGTGACGATGCTAGGTAGCTCTGTCGTTGCAGGCGGTTTAGTGGGCCTGGCAATTAGCTTTCGCAACCTGCCCGATGTCCGGGTGCTGCGCAACTACATCCCTTCAGAGACCAGCTACGTCTACGACGTGAATGGCACCCTGCTCGACAGCGTACACGACGAAGCCAACCGCGAGGTCGTCGGCCTTAACGAAGTTTCCCCCAGCCTCAAACGCGCCGTGCTCGCCATTGAGGACAGCTATTACTACACTCACCAGGGCATCAACCCCAGCGGTATTGGCCGAGCTTTTTTAGCCAACTTCAGCGCTGGTAGCACCGTTCAAGGCGGCTCTACCGTCACCATGCAGCTGGTGAAAAACCTCTTTCTCTCGCCCGAGCGCACCATCAGCCGCAAACTGGTAGAAGTCGTTCTGGCGATGCGGATTGAGCAGATCTTTGAAAAGAATGAAATTCTTGAGCTCTATCTCAACCAGGTGTACTGGGGCCACAATACCTACGGCGCTGAAACCGCTGCCCAGAGCTACTTCAACAAATCTGCCAAAGATCTGACCCTAGCCGAATCCGCGATGATGGCCGGTCTGATTCAAGCGCCCGAGAGCTACAGCCCTTTTGTTGACTACCAAACGGCCAAAGAGCGCCAGCGGATCGTACTCGGGCGGATGCGCGAACTCAACTGGATCACCCCAGAAGAGGTAGAAACCGCCAAAGCTCAGCCGCTCAAGCTGGGAGAAATCACCTCCTTCCGCTCCAGTCAGGCTCCCTATGTCACCGATGCCGTTTTGCAGGAGCTGACCGAGAAATTTGGCCAGGAGGCCATGGCCAGAGGCGGTATGCGAATTCAGACCACCATTGATCTGAAATTGCAGCGGATTGCTGAAGAGACCGTGGCCGATAGCTACTATCGCTTTTTCGGCAACGGCGCTTACGCCGATGAGATGGCCCTAGTCGCCATCGATCCACGCACCCATTTTGTCAAAGCCCTAGTGGGCGGTGTCAATCACGAGACTAGCCAATTTAACCGGGCCATTCAATCCCGGCGTCAGCCCGGCTCTGCCTTTAAGCCTTTTGTCTACTACGCTGCGTTTGCCTCGGGCAAATTTACCCCTGATAGCGTCATCAATGACGCCGCTGTCACCTACCCCGACGGCTATAACTACTACACGCCGCGCAATTACGATGGCTCGTTTATGGGCAGCATCACCCTGCGCAAAGCCCTGGAGCTATCTCGCAACGTGCCCGCCGTCAAACTCGGCCAGGCAGTAGGAATTAACCGCATCGTCGAAATTGCGCGCACGCTAGGCATTGAGAGCCCAATGGACCCCGTAACTTCCCTGCCGTTGGGCGCGGTAGACCTGACGCCGATGGAGCTAACAGGAGCCTATGCTACCTTTGCTAACTATGGCTGGCACTCTGAGCCGACGCTGATCGTGCACGTGACCGACAGCAATGGCAATGTGGTTTTGGACAACACACCTAAGCCACAGCTAGTGCTAGATCCGTGGGCAAGTGCTGCCCTGACCGACGTGCTGCGCGGTGTGATTGAGCAGGGAACCGCAACCAATGCGCAGATTGGTCGCCCGGCAGCCGGTAAGACGGGCACCACTGACTCCCAGAAAGATGTGTGGTTTGTTGGCTATGTGCCTCAGCTAGCCGCCGCTGTATGGGTCGGCAACGACGATAACCGGCCCTTGGGCAGAGGCGCAACGGGCGGGGGCTATGCTGCTCCGGTTTGGCGCAACTTTATGATTCAGGCGCTGCGTGACGAGCCGGTAGAAAACTTCCGTCAGCCCGGAGAATTCATTCGCCCGTAGTTTCGGCTGCGCTCAACTACCTGTTCTTGTATAAATTGGTTTAGCTGACAGGTAACTGAGCCCAGTCAAACCCAGTGGCTCATCGCAATCAAAGTCGGTGGCTGAGCGCAGTCGTAGGCTTTGCCTTCTCGTAGAGTAGTCACGAATCGCCAACTTCAGCTTTCATGCGCTCCAGGGTTTGATGCATCTGATCAAACATTTGCTGCGGATTGGTGCCAAACTGACTGAGCTGGGTTTTAAGCTGTTCCATGGTCATTTTGGCCATGAAGTCTTCAGAGAGCTCAAAGCGCTTCATAAAGATGCGGTAGCGCTCCATTACCGACTCCATTTGTTCGATAAAGATTTTTTTGCCTTTTTGATCGAACTTGCCGTAGCTGTTGCCTAGCTGCATCAGAGACTGATAATCCTGAAACAGCTGCATCGCTTCTTGCTGCACCAGGTCTGAATCAAACATTCCCATGACTATTACCACTGCGGGATACAGAGCCAGCCCAAGTACCGGAGGGGCGCTGGGGCGATGAGCACTGTACATCTACAATACCTAGCGTAAGAGGTGACCGACTGCCCGCCAAGGTGAGATTTCACTACTTTGGCCAAAGTTTACTCGGGAAAACAATTGCCGATGGCTAGCGGTGGAGCAGTCGGCCCAACCAAGGCTTTTTAGGCGCTGTTTCGGCGGCTGAGTCTGACAGGCCCAGTAGCTGGCCATATTTTTTTGCGGTTCGATGGGTGGGATTGAGCTTGAGGGTTTGGCGAAAGTGAGCTTTGGCCATGCCCAGCAGGTTTTGTTTGTAGTAGGCTAGGCCAATCAGCGCGTGGATTTCAGCGTCACGCGGCGTAATTTTGAGGGCTTCACGCAGCTCTTGCACGGCCTTATCGTAACTGTGCTGAGCGAGATAGGTTTTGGCTCGGACGACGTGCTTTGTGGCGTAGTCAACGGGTGGAGCCTGAGTCGATACGGCGTCTGGAATGACAGCGGCGATCGGCGTTGGAATTGTCTCTGCGGGGTTGGGCAGGGCAACTAGCGCTAGCTGGCGATGTAGAAAAATCAGATTCAGCTGGTCAAGTTCTAAAAACTGCGCGGGTGAGTCCAATGGCTGAAACTGACTAGCAGCTAGCTGAGTTAGTGCCTGCTCATAAAAACTATCAACTGACTCACTGCCCATTTGGGCAAGTTGCTGGGCGCTCTCAAAGGTGGGCGCTAGCTTTTCGGTACGGGCCAGCCGCCTCATTCGCAGCCGGAGGTTGATCAGCGCTGCCTGACGGCTCTTTTCCTGTTTGAGCTGTTGATAAGATGGGTTGACGATGCGGGCGATCGCTTCGGCGGCCAGTGCCTGATCCGCAGCAGCGGTGTCGCTTTGAG
>JBBSNR010000060.1:0-11823 GCA_038260635.1 Phormidesmidales cyanobacterium | reverse complement strand
GAGCGGTCTGGTCGGGTCTTCAGGTCAAAACCAAACTGCCGGAAGGAAATCCAGCTATCTAGCTCTAACAGATGCTAAAGCTAGTTCTAGAGAACAGCCCCGGCACACAGCCGGCTTACATCAACCTGGAGACCCACACATTTATCACTTACTGACATGGGCATCACCTCCTATAGATCCTAAACGGTTTTCGCTCAGTCGATGAGTGGCAAGCCACTCACAGGTGCCAATATAGCACGCCTTTTATAACGGTGTGTCAACTCGGCAGTGGAAAAGGTTGAGTCTAAAAAGGAACCTTCTTTTTCGCTGACTTACCGCTTTCGAAGTCGAGCTCTTTAAGCTTTTTCAAAATGCGGGTGAAGTACTCCTGTAAGTAGTCCTCTGTCGTGGTGAGATCGTGCGGGTCGATTTCAAAGGTCTGATAGACCTCATCCATCGGCGCGTCCATAGTGTTGCCGCTGGCGCTGACCTCTGTAAAAGCCAGTCGGTCGGCCAGGTCCCAGGTCCATTGAAAAAAGGCTGCGATGTTGCGAGCGGCCCGCAGCAGAGCGGGCGGCATCTGTGAAACGCTGGCCCGCTGGTCGGACAGGCGCTCACACAGTCGAATGATTTCGTAAGCGCCCCAGGCTCGCTGGCCTGCTAGAGGAAAGGTGGCTTTTTCGGCAGCAGGCAGCTTCAGGGCTTTGACCGCAAACTTGGCAATGTCTTGACTATTCATGTAGGCGATCGCGCCTGCTTCGCCCATCACCCAGACTGACTGCCGCTCCAAAATCGGAATAGCGTATTGGCCAATGAGTCCTTGCATGAAGCCACAGGGCCTAAAAATGGTGTAGTTAAGACCCGACTCTTCTAAAAACTTTTCAGTGCAGCGCTTGATTTCCATCAGCGGCACATCGGGATAGTCGCCCGCGCCAAAAATCGAGAAGAAAATAAATCGCTTCACGCCCGCTGCTTTAGCCGCCTGAATTAGCGCTACTTTGCCATGCCAATCGACATCGTAAATGCCCTCTTTTTCAGCCGGACGAGACGTCGCCGCATCGATCACCGCTTCCACATTCTCAAAGCAAGGAGGGAGGCTACCGGGGCCGGTCAGGTCAGCTTTTACCAGCTGGGCTCCCCATTCTCTGAGGAAGCTGGCCTTCTGAAAGTTTCTGACGAGGCACTTTACCTCATAGCCTTCGTCGAGGGCCCTGCGAACAATCTGCCTTCCCAATGTGCCAGTTGCGCCAACGACTAATAAAACCATGAGGGGATGTAAACAAAACTTAATATGGTTCTCAGTCTAGCAGAAGTCGTTACCGTCACAACCGCGCAGAGTACGAATGGTCATACGCCAGGAGATAGAGGAAATGCCTCAGGGCAGAGGCCTTACTCCTCCGCGCCTTGAACTTTTAGCATGAGGAAGCCCACGCCCAGACCTACCAAAATCATGCCAAAGACTAATACAGCTGTTGTGAAAATTTCGCCGCCCATTGCTTAGAATCTCTCCTGCTTGGTTTTAACCGCCATTTTAGAGTGTTTTGGGTCTGTTAAGAGCTCAAAAGATTAGAATTTACAGAGCTGCTGATCTAGAGATTTTCTATGGTGTCTGGCTCCCTTACATCGATTCGTACCGTTCTGCCTGGCGATGCCCCCGTACTTGGCCGCAAGCCTCGCTTGGTGATGACCCTGGGCGACCCGTCTGGTATTGGCCCAGAAGTGGTGCTCAAAGCCTTGAATCAGCCGCAGTTTGAGCGACAGGCTGAGATTGTGGTGATGGGCGATCGCACTCAGCTTCAGCGCCGTTACGAACAGCTCAAAGTAGCTGCCCCCCACGTTCATTTCAGAGACCCCGCTAGTCTAAACATCATTGATATTGCGATGCCTGAGGCCGTGACTCAGGGCTTGATCACGGGTACCAGCAATCGCAGCAGCGGGGAGGTCGGCTTTCGGACGCTGCAAGGCGCGATCGCCCGTACGCTCAGCGGCGAGTTCGACGGCATCGTCACCGCCCCAATTGCCAAATCTGCCTGGCTCGCGGCGGGTCATCACTATCCGGGGCAAACTGAGCTGCTGGCAGAGATGGCCGATACTCGCCGGTTTGGAATGCTTTTTGTCGCCAGATCGCCGCACAGCGGCTGGACCCTGCGCACGCTGCTGGCGACCACCCATATTCCTCTCAGCGCCGTACCCCAAGCGCTGACGCCCGAAGTGATGACGCTTAAGCTGGAGCTTTTAATCGAATGCTTGCAGCGAGATTTTGGGTTGAGCGCGGCTAGAATTGCGATCGCTGGGCTCAATCCTCATAGCGGCGAACAGGGTCAGCTGGGCCGAGAAGAGCAAGACTGGCTGATTCCCTGGCTCGATCAGCAGCGACAGCGCTTTCCTCACATTCAGCTAGCGGGGCCAGTGCCACCCGATACGCTCTGGGTGCAGCCAGGACTGGCCTGGCGCGATCGCGCTTCCACTGGCAGGGCGTACGACGGCTATCTTGCCCTCTATCACGACCAGGGACTGATTCCGGTCAAGCTCTTGGCCTTTGATCTGGCGGTCAACACCACGATTGGGCTGCCCTTTATCCGCACCTCTCCCGACCACGGCACCGCTTTTGATATTGCCGGGCAGGGCATTGCCCGCTCCGAGAGCACAGAAGCCGCACTTGAACTGGCAATTGAACTGACCCGTCAGCGCCTGGCTGCATCATCCCAAATGCCTTCACTTACCGGCTAAAACAGCGCGAGCTGATCGGGCGGTTCGACCAGCTGATTCCAGGGGAGGGGAGGGACTGGCGCGTTTACCGCTTCCAAGCAAGTCTGAAAATAGCGAGCGATCGCCGGTGATTCGACTTCCATTGGGCAGTGTACAAAAAAGTAAATCCGTTTGCCCTCAGCAAGCCAATCCTTGACCTGCTTGGCCCAGCTAGCGAGATAGTCCTGATTGCGCAGCAGGCGCGGATGGCTGATGTAGCGAACCAGAACAAAATCAGCGGTCGCGATGGGCTGTAAAGGAACCTTGGGCTTACGGCGGTTAGAAAGTAGCTGTGGGTCGGCATCGCCCTCTGCTTCCCAGGCGTAAATGGGCCGGGTATCTAGCAGCACCCGACCGACGCCCAGTCGGGTGAGCAGTGCCGTTAGCTGAGCGGCAGGCTGCCCGGAGAACCAATCCATATGGCGAACTTCGACGGCAATCGGCGCAGTCTGACGAGGCCAGGCCGTTAAAAACTTTGCCAGATCACCTATGGCAGCTGGGCTGTAGCTAGGCGGCAACTGAGCCATAATCGGACCGAGGCGGCTGCCCAATCCCTGGATCAGCTCTAAAAACGACAGCGCCGCTGGCAGGTGAGCCATCAGCGGCCCGTCGTGCGTCACTGTACGGGGCAGCTTTGGGCAAAACCGAAACTCAGCTGGCGTGTAGTTAGCCCAGCGCTGCACCATCTCAGGCGCAGGGACAGAATAAAAAGTCGTGTTGCCCTCTACGGTCAGCAGGCGATCGCCATACAGCCGTAAAAAATCCGTCGCCCGGCTGCCCGCCGGATAAAAATTGCCCACCCAGTCTTTAAAGGCCCATACCGCGCAGCCCAGACGAAAGGTTAGACCGTCCTCCCCCGGCTGCGGATTAGTCGCTGTGCCTGTAGGCTCCTGCATTATTCCTGCTCAGTAAAAAGATACTCCGATAAAAATACAGACCTGACCTCCCCTGCCTTCTCATAAAGGTGTCACAATCTGAGCAGCGGACCTGGCTAGAAAAGGACTGCATTAAGCACTTATAACTTATGGTCCTTCCTCGTATCTATCCTGATTGGCAACTGCCAGAAAAGCAGGTCACGCCGGAGACCGTCTTTTTCAATCGGCGGCGGTTTATTCGAGCTGCCGTGGGAATGGGCGCTGGCCTTTCAGGTGCGATCGCCCTCAACAGCTGCCGCAGGCCCTTAGCCGAAGCCGACCGAGACGACTTTGCCAAAACCCTGGGTCGCCCCTTGCCGAACGTTACCGCTAACCCAGCTTTCCAAAAGCTAACCGGCGACGTTACCAGCCAAGAATACGCCAGTCGCTTCAATAACTTCTACGAGTTTGGGGGAACCAAAGACATTTGGGAGGCAGCGCAGGCGCTGCCTGCTGAAAACTGGAAGCTGACTGTCACCGGCTTGGTCAACAATCCCCAAACCTACGACCAGGATGATTTGCTCAAAGCTTTTCCCTTAGAAGAGCGAATCTATCGCTTCCGCTGCGTAGAAGCTTGGGCGATGGTCGTCCCCTGGCTAGGCTTCCCCATGCAAAAACTGCTAGCGGCTGTCGATCCAAAGCCAGCAGCCAAATTTGTTCGCTTCGAATCTTTCTTTGACCCCAATGTTACCCCTGGGCCGTCGTTTTCACTTTCGGGTTTGCCCTGGCCCTACCGAGAAGGGCTGCGCCTTGACGAAATGGCCAATGAGCTAGCCTTTTTTGCCGTCGGAGCCTACGGCCAGACCTTGCCCAAGCAGCATGGCGCACCCATCCGCATGGTCGTCCCCTGGAAGTACGGATTTAAAGGTGCCAAATCCATCGTCAATATTGATTTCGTCGCCGGGCAGCCCGCCACCTACTGGAACACGCTCTCGCCCAATGAATATGGCTTTGAGGCTAACGTTGACCCTCAGGTTTCTCATCCGCGCTGGTCACAGGCAACAGAGCGCCTGATGGGTGAGGGCAACCACTGGGAATGGAAACAACAGCCCACTCTTCTCTACAACGGCTACGGCAGCTACGTCGCTCAGCTCTACGCCTGAAGCTGATGCATACTCTGAATACTCTATCTAGCCTTCCTCACCTATGCATGAGCACATTGCTACACCCGACTATTTAGATGTTATTTGGGCTTTCTCTTATCGCGGCGTCCATATAGAAATTACAACAACTTTACATCACGGGCAGACGGTCTATTCAGCCTGGGTCACCCACGCCACGGGTAGCGCAGTTGCCGTACCTAGAGCAACTACCAGAGAAATGGCGATCGCCCAAGCCAAGCAGTGGGTTCACACCCATTTTCAGTGGCAGTAACCAGCCGATAAACCAGCCGACGCAGCGAAATTGTCATCCCGTAATCACACCCTTTACGACGCAGAGAAGACGAAGCGGGTCCCACTGGTGCAGCCAAATTCAAGAGATTTTACGGCTGTAGCGCTTTTGAGGCCAGCCTACATACCCATGCAATTACTCAGATAAAGGCCCGCCGAGACGGGAATACTCAATACACAACAGCCGCCCTGTCTCGCTTCGCCCATCTCTATAGGTTGTCTTTTGCAGATAGCCTTTTCCCATCTTCTTGACTCCTTATGGCCATAGATATATCTGAACAAACCCACGGGTTTGACATGACCCAATTTATCTTTGAAGTGGGCGTCAGCCAACATCTCAATGCCCTCTCAAAGAGCATTGAGGCTGCCGATGTGCAGAAAACTATCGAGCTACTGCAAACTCAGGCAGAAGTCTTTATTGGGATAGCCCAGTCTCTAGATCTACCGGGATTTGGCGCGATCGCTCAAACAACTTTGGCAGCGCTAGAGCAAAATCCTCACCAGGTGTGGGCGATCGCACCTATCGCCTTAGCAAACTACGCAGCGGCCCGAGCAGCGATACTCGCAGGTGACCATGAGCAAGGCGGCGCACCTTCAGTCGCGCTGCAACAGTTTTGCACCCTCAGCCGACAGCCGACAGTTTTTCCTGCCGGGCTGATCTTGCCGCTTTCTACCTCTAAAAACTTCGTTGCCTACACTGACAGTGACGATGAGCCAGCTGAGCTGGCCCTAGTCGATCTCATTCCGACCGACCTTGCTTCTATGAATCTGTCCCCTGGCCTTTTGCCAAACCAGCGCAGCCACCCCTCCTCGTCGGTCGCTAAAACTGTCTGAGAAATCTCAGATCGCTACTGTACAGCCGCCTAATATCATCAATTTTGCTCTGCACCATCGCCAGGCGCTCTACGCCTAGCCCAGCGGCAAAGCCCGAATACACTTCAGAATCGCACCCTACGGCCTTGAGCACGTTGGGGTCAATCATGCCGCAGCCCATCACTTCCAGCCACTGATCTTGCCAGCGAACATCCACTTCGGCAGAAGGCTCTGTAAAAGGAAAATAGCTCGGACGAAACCGCACTTCAATATCGCCAAACAGCGCCTCTAAAAACAGCTTTACCGTCCCCCGTAAATCGGTAAACGTGATGTCTTTATCCACCGCAAAAAATTCGAGCTGGTGAAAGACGGCTGCGTGAGTGGCATCCACCGTATCGCGGCGGTAACAGCGGCCAGAGGCCAGCACCCTCATCGGCGGCTGATGGTTTTTCATGTAGCGCACCTGCGTGTTAGAGGTGTGGGTACGCAGCAGCTGACCGCCCGGCAAATACAGCGTATCTTGCATATCGCGGGCCGGATGATCAGGCAAGAAGTTCAGCGCTTCAAAGTTGTAGTAGTCGCTTTCGACTTCGGGGCTTTGAGCGACGGTGTAGCCCAAGCCAATAAAGATATCGGTCACCTGGTCAATGATGCTATTGATCGGGTGAATGCGGCCTTGGGGCTGATAGACCCCCGGCATGGTGACATCCAGGGTTTCTGCGGCTAGCTGCGCTTCGATTTGGGCAGCTTGCAGGTCAGATTTGCGCTGCTCTATGTGTGATTGCAGAGCAGTTTTGGCTTGATTGGCCAACGCTCCAATCTGAGGCCGCTCTGCTGCGGAGAGCTTGCCCATGCCGCCGAGCACTTTGGATAGATCGCCTTTTTTACCCAGATATCTCACGCGGGTTTTGTCCAATTCTTCCAGGCTGCTGGCGGCGCTAATTTCTTCAGTCGCCTGCTGTTGAACGGCGCTCAGCTGGGCTTCAATTTCGGTGGATGTGGTGGCGCTCACGGCTGCTCCCAAGATTGCAAAAGTTCAGAGGGGACTGGCAAATTAGTCTCATGGTAACCTGCCAGGGAAGTCTGGGGTCTGTAGCCCATTCTTTAGTAATACCTACCCCTATATGTAATGTATGAACATACTGGTGAGCAATGATGACGGCGTTTTCGCATTGGGAATTCGGACTTTGGCCGATGCGCTAGCGACAGCCGGGCATCGGGTGACGGTGGTTTGCCCCGACCGAGAACGCTCTGCTACCGGGCATGGCCTGACGCTGCACAAGCCGCTACGAGTCGAGCAGGTAGAGGGTGTGTTTTCTCCAGAGGTGACGGCTTGGGCCTGCTCTGGCACACCATCTGACTGTGTCAAGCTGGCGCTGGACGCAGTGCTAGAGACTGCGCCCGACTTTGTGCTCTCAGGCATTAATCACGGGGCAAACCTGGGTACAGATGTGCTCTATTCGGGAACGGTGTCAGCAGCGATGGAAGGCATTTTGGAGGGGATTCCGGCGATCGCCATCAGCCTCACCAGCTTTGCCTACAAAAACTTTCAGCCCGCTGCTCAGTTTGCCGTTAAGATCGTCTCCCATTTAGAGCAGCAGCCGCTAAACCTACCCATTTTGCTGAACATAAACGTTCCACCAGTAGCCGCTGAGAAAATTAGAGGAGCCATCATCACCCGGCAGGGCATTCGGCGTTATTTCGACCAGTTTGAAAAACGCATCGACCCCAGAGGGAAAATCTATTATTGGCTGGCTGGTGAAGTGATGGAAGAAGGCACCGCCGAGCTACCGGCGACGCCCAGCACGCCCACTGCTCTGAGCGCAGCGCTCTCGGACATAAGCGCTCAATTCATGACAGATGTAGAAGCCATCAGAGACAACTACATCACCGTGACGCCGCTTCAGTACAACCTGACGGCCTACACAGCGCTGGAGTCTATCGAAGCTTGGCAGGGCAGCAATCTATAGCCTTGGCTACTTAGCTCACTACATCAATTGCTGCTAAAACCGTTTTATACTGCGGGATAAGTAGCGCGCAAGCGTACGTAGGCGTAGCCTTCTCTGCGAGTATGCATCCGCACGCTTGCTGTACCACGTTAGCCTCAAGCTACCTACGATCAGCGTTCAAAAATTGACCAAATATCAAATTAAACGACAGATATCGTAAGCGTCTGACTTAGCTTGGGCACTATGCAAGAGGGTAATCTCAGTTGCTGATGCCGGTATTAAAGCATCACTTGTTTGCCACTTGTCTGATAGAGGGTACCGCTAGCTGTAGAGATAGACAGTCGTTCCTCTAAATCACTTCACATAAAGCTCATGTCAGATCAGCACGGTCAGTTTTCGATATGCTTTTGGGGCGTCCGAGGAAGTGTCGCTTGTCCAGGATCTCAAACGGTCCGATACGGCGGCAACACAGCGTGCATTGAAATGAGAGTCGGCGGAGAACGCCTGATTTTTGATGGGGGCACCGGCTTGCGTAACCTGGGTCAGCACATGCTCGCAGAAATGCCCGTGAAAGCCAACATGTTTTTCACTCATTCCCACTGGGATCATATTCAGGGCTTTCCGTTCTTTGTCCCGGCTTTTGTGCCTGGCAACCGGTTCAAAATCCACGGAGCCATTGCCCCTAATGGCTCTACCATCGAGCAGCGTCTCAACGACCAAATGCTGCATCCTAACTTTCCGGTCCCTCTGCAAATTATGGGCGCTGAGCTGAAGTTTTGTGATGTTGAAGTGGGTGAGGTGGTCAAAATTGGTGAGGTTGAAATCACCAATGCCATGCTCAACCATCCGGGTGAAGCGATTGGTTACCGCGTCAGCTACCGAGGGCATTCGGCAGCCTATATTAGCGACACTGAGCACTTTCCTGACCGGTTGGATGAAAATGTGCTGCGGCTAGCGCAAGATGCCGATGTGATGATCTATGACTGCACTTATACTGACGACGAGTATCACAGCAAGAAATTTAGCAAAGTTGGCTGGGGTCACTCTACCTGGCAAGAAGCAGTAAAGCTATCGAAGGCCGCTAATGTTAAGCAGCTGGTTATTTTTCATCATGACCCTACCCATACTGATGAATTCATGGACGATATTGTCCTCCAAACTTCGGCGGCTTTGCCGAGCAGCATTGTCGCGAGAGAAGGCATGGTGCTGGACTTGATTAAAGCAGATGCAGCAGCTGTGGCGATGGTTTAGAGCGCTGGCCGGTCTATTTGGCTAGTCTATTTGGGATGAGGAAGGTCTGAGCGGACTGGCTTTGTGTCAGAATGTAAAGCGTGTGGATTACTTCTTCTCTCAAGGCGGTCAAAACCCCGGCTAATATAGCGCTGGGTAACTTTGACGGCGTTCATTTGGGCCATCAGCGGGTGATGGCTGAGATTTTAGGCGCTCAGACGCTGTCAAAATCAGCCGATCAAGCTTTGACGGTTCAGTCAGTGGCAGCGCTGCATAGCGGGATTATTGCCGCTGGCTATAGTCATTTACAGCCCTATCCTGACGCTATTGAGCTGCCGATTGGCCCTGAGGGTCTGAACGCTGCTGCTCTAGACCGCGCCAAATATGCAACGGTGGTGACCTTTTCTCCACATCCCCAAGAATATTTTTCGGGGGCGTCGCGGCCTTTACTGACGCCAATAGCAGAGAAGACCTGGCAGCTCGCTCAAATGGGGATTCATCAGCTGGTGATGCTGCCTTTTAATCGGACGCTGGCTGAGCTGATCCCTGAAGAGTTTGTTGAGCAAATTTTGATTGAAGGATTGCAGGCTAAGCGCATTAGTGTGGGCAGTGACTTTCGCTTTGGCAAAGGACGCAGTGGCAGCGCTGAGGGTTTGCAGGAAATTGCGGCGGGCTATGGCGTGCCAGTGGTGCGGGTGCCGCTCAGGTATGAAACGGGCGATCGCATCAGCAGTTCGCGCATTCGCCAGGCTCTGCAAACCGGTGAGCTAGCAGAAGCCGCCCGCCTTTTGGGCCGCCCTTACACGCTGACAGGCCGGGTTGTGCAGGGCAAACAGCTCGGGCGCACGATTGGCTTTCCGACGGCCAACTTGCAGATGCCAGCAGATAAATACTTGCCTCGTACTGGGGTGTACGGCGTGCGAGTTTATGGCGCGGGCGCTGAGCCGCTGCGAGGCGTTATGAATCTGGGCAACCGGCCCACAGTCGCGGGCCAGGATATCAGCGTCGAAGTCCATGTGCTCAATTGGTCAGGCGATCTGTATGGCCAGATTTTGACGGTGAGTCTGGAAAGCTTTGTGCGCCCTGAGCAAAAGTTTGATTCGCTAGAAAGGTTAAAAGAACAGATCGCGGCGGACTGTGAAGTGGCGATCGCTACCCTCCAATAGCACCTCGATCAATCGTGGCTGGGCCAGCAGATTCCGCTAGCCTTTGAGTTCTCCTTAGGCGTCTATTTACCTGACCTTAATCTGTCTTCTGTAGGTTCTACTACTGAGAGCACAGTTGACTATTAAGGAAATATCTATCGCTATGAGTTTAAAGCGTCGGCAGTTTTTGCTGTTTTTGGGTGCGGCGGCTGGGTCTACCGCCATCGGATCTTTGAGTTCTAAAGCGCAGGTACAGGCTGTCTCTAGCAGGATGGCAGCGGTATCAGAGAGAGCAGCGATCGCCGCCACGCCATCAGCTCCCTTCTCGCCGCTGAAGGGGCCAATGCCCTACGGCGCAGTGAAAATTAACGCTCAGCAGCAGCCAGCAGCCTACGCTGAATACGCCATTCAGGACGATCTGGTACTGCCCGAAGGCTTTACTTACGACGTGATTGCGGCCTGGGGCGATGCCGTTGGCGACGCTCGATTTGGCTATAACAACGACTATCTTTCGTTTATTCCCACCGGGCCAGATCAGGGCTACCTGACGGTTAACTTTGAGTACATCAGCGCAGAGACTTGGGAGCAAACTTACCCCACAGTGATGGGCCAATCGCTTCCGTTTGAACCAGTGCTGGCAGCGCTGGCAGCTACCGACGATGAGGTTGATGCGTTTACCCTGGCCGATGGCACGCTGAAAGCTCAGATTGAGGAAATTTCTAAAGCAGCGCTGCTTGACCAGGGCATGGGCGTGATTTCGGTGCGGCGGCAGGCTGATGGGAGCTGGATGCGAGTAGAGGACGAGAGCGATCGCCGCATATCTGGCATATCTGGGCTGGAAGATGGCCGTTATCTCAAGAGCACTGGCCCTGCTGTCGCCGTCTTCACCAAGACCGAAGTCAATGGCTACACCGATGGGCTGGGCGATCAGATTATCGGTACGTTTGGCAACTGCGCTGGTGGAACTACCCCTTGGGGCACTGTCCTCAGCGCTGAAGAGAATATTCAAGACCAGGTGCCCGAAGCAATCTACAGCGATGGCTCTGCTTTTTCGCCGAGTGAAAAAGCCTTTGATAAGGGCTATGACGGTCAGGGCAACGTGCTGGGGCTAGCCGGGAATAAGTACGGCTGGATTGTAGAAGTTGACCCGAGTGACCCGGATGACTACGGCACCAAGCACACCTCGCTAGGGCGCTATCGCCATGAGGCCGTCGGTGTGCGAGTCGAGGCGGGTAAACAGCTGGCTTTTTATTCGGGGTGCGATCGCCGGGGCGGACACCTCTACAAATTCATCAGCACTGGCACCGTTACCGACCCCACTGACAAAGCCAACTCCCAATTGCTCACAGACGGGGTGCTCTACGCCGCTAAATTTGACGCTGACGGCACTGGCACCTGGATGCCCCTCACCCCCAGTACGCCAGTCAATCCGATTTTGCCCAGCAGCGTCGTAGGCGGGATGGTGCCATTGCCCAAGCGACCAGAAGGCGGCTTTGAAGAAGTTGAAGACGATGCGGTGGCGATCGCCTTTCGAGAAAAATTTGCCACCTTAAGCGACCTGTATGGGGGCAGTGACCTGGAAAAGCAGGGGGCCATCTTGATTGACGCTCACTTTGCCGCCAACGCAGCAGGTGCGACGGCCACCGCTCGACCT
>JBBSNR010000059.1:0-11853 GCA_038260635.1 Phormidesmidales cyanobacterium | reverse complement strand
ATGTACTGACTGCACCCCAATATCAAATCTACGCTACGCAGGCGTTTTTCAATAATTGCGGGCTCAAATTGCGTTAGCCATTCACACCCCATGTTTAAGACAATTTTTATCTTGGGGTTAAACCTTCTGATAATGGGAGCAAACTGAGAGAAGGTAAAAATATGAACCACATCGCACCCTCTTTTTCTTAAATCTAGGGCGATTTGGAGGATATACCCAATATGGTAAAGGCTCGAAGAGACCAGAGGGTGCTTAGGGTTATCCCAGGGGAACCTCTTAATGAGCTTATGCCATCCCCTATCAAAAGTCGTGTCTATCCAGCGATACTCTACACCTTTGTCGTGCAGCATTTTCTGCTGAGAGTTACTCTTTTTGGCATAGATAATAGGCGTATCGTCTTTGGCCAGGCGCTGCGCAATTTGATAGGTCAAAATCGCGATAGACCCCGACTGTACAGGGGGGCGGAGATTGTTCCAGGGCTGACTGACAAAAGCTATTTTCATTCTCTTAGGCTGTATGTGGATGCATACGGTTGACTGCCTGAATCGGCGTACTTTAGAAGAAAACTACAGTTTCAATAGAGGTGAGGAGTGAGCGCCAGCATTGTGTTGGGTAAGGGCTGCTGCCCAATTGCTCTAAGCTTGGTTGCTTCACTTTAAGCTGAAAGGTAATTTCAGAAGGATGTTACCATACGCCTCTTGCTTAAAGCTGCCATCATTGGGTCAACTGACAAAAATTAGAGAAGCTGATAATCAGCAGCTTGAACCTTGTGTACAAAGCCGCGCTTAAGCCCTGCTTGTGGGTTCACGCTCGTGAAGGTAAACCGCCTATACTGGGCTTGAATCAGATTGCTGCGTGGTGCGCTTGTGAGTGATCGCACCACGCAGGTTCTGAGGACTTGCAAATCTGATTCTTGAAGCACCCTCTAGAGAGTTTGAGCAGTGACTGCTGAGTTTCTAACTTCTAAAAGAGCAAAAAGAGCTATCAGATTTTTCATTGTAGGGCTTCTCTTGGCGCTGGGTTCTCTAATTATTTATCAGTCAAGATCCGCAAGCCCTCATGTATCGGATGACCCCAGCACTTATTTAGCGTCTAACGAGATCTCTGCTATTCAGGCGACGGTTGAGGAAGGGGCGCATCCGAATACCTATTTAAACGCTACAGAGATTGCGGCTATTAGGGCCAGGGTAGAGGCGGGAGCAGAGCCGTGGCAGACCGCTTATCAGCGGATGATAGCTGAGGCAAATCAGGCGCTCTTACAGGCTCCTCACAGCGTCACTCTAAACGGCGGGCCGGACGATGGGCATGACTACGATACCAACCGGGTTTACTGCGGCTGGACGGCAGTGGATGGGCAAGCGCCTGACTGCCGAGACGGGCAGAAAAACCCGGCAGTGACCCGACAGGACTATAACGAGGCGATCGCGCTAGGCAAAGAAGTCTCTACGCTAGGACTGGCCTACGCCTTTACTCAAGAAGCTCAGTATGCCGACCAGCTGATTGCGTTCATTCGCGCCTGGTGCATTTCGCCTGAGACTCGCATGAACCCCAGCTTTAATAACCAGCAATCTAAGATTGAACTGCTGGTTTCACTGCCAGGCATGTTTTACGGTGCTGACCTGGCCTATAGCTATGCAGGCTGGACCGCAGCAGATAAAGAGAAATTTGAAGACTGGGCCAGCCAGATGGCCCAAAGCGCTTCGTCATGGCATAGATCAAACAACTTTGAAAACTGGCGAGTTCACTTTATCGCGCTGTTGGGCTCCTTTTTAAAAGAAGACTCTTTGCTCAACTATTCATTTGGACGGTATAAAGAGCTAATTCCCAGCCAAATCGATAGAAATGGCAAATTCGTTCAAGAGCTTGAGAGAACAAACTCCCTCGCCTACTCTCTGTATGCTCTCAATGCCATGATTCAAACTGCCGAATTGGCCAGACACCAGGGCGTCGATCTGTACGGCTATACAACAGATAAAGGCATAGGGCTAAAGCTAGCCGCTGACTACCACGCCAGGTTTGCGGCTAAAGAAAGCGCTGAAGATTGGCCCTATGAGCAAATTGCACCGCTGAGCGAGACTGAGAATGTCGCCCTGTACGAAATGGCCTATGCCCATTGGCACGAACCGCAGTACTTGGCAGTCATCAACTCCTGGGGGCGACCCATGACAGATCGCAGGGTTCAATGGCAGATCACGCTAACTCATGCGTGTCTTGATTGATGCTTCGACACCACTTTTGGAGGACCTGCCCGTTATTTATGGCTAGCGTCGCCGGATGCATGACTCAAAAGGAAAGGCTGCTTGTGGCTGCGGCCTGTGGGCTGGGGCTGAGCAAATATTTGATAGTCAGCAAATAAGCCTATTCTAGAATCGATACTTTGTACTTTTTCACAATATGACCCATTCCCCAGCCGATCTTCAGCGCTTTCTCGATGTGGCTACAGAAGCCGCTTCCGCCGGGGGCGCAGTTCTCCAGCACTACTGGGGCAATCTTTCAGATATTCGCTCCAAAGGTCGCCCTGGAGACTTGGTCACCGAAGCGGATAAAGCTGCTGAAAAAGAAGTCCTCAGCGTCCTCCGTCTGCACTTGCCCGATCACGCCATTCTCGCGGAAGAGTCGGGCAGTATTGGCACGCAGACAGACGGTTTGCTGTGGGCGGTAGATCCATTAGACGGTACGACGAACTATACCCATCAGTATCCTTTTTGCGGCTGCTCGGTGGGTCTGCTGATTGATGGCAAACCGGCGGTTGGGGCCATTTTTGACCCGGTTCACAATCAGCTTTTTCGGGCGGCGAAGGGGTTGGGCGCTACCTGCAATCGGGAGCCGATTAGCGTTTCGGGCACAGCAGCTTTGGCCGACAGTCTGCTGGTGACGGGCTTTGCCTATGATCGCCGCGAGACCATTGATAACAACTACGCCGAATTTTGCCATCTCACTCACCTCACTCAGGGCGTGCGCCGGGGCGGGGCGGCTTCGATTGACCTGGCTTATGTGGCCTGCGGGCGACTAGAGGGCTATTGGGAGCGAGGACTGTCGCCGTGGGATTTGGCGGCGGGGGTAATTTTAGTAGAAGAGGCGGGGGGAGTGGTGACAGCTTACGATCAGAGCCCGTTTGAGATTGAGTTGGGGCGGATTTTGGCGACGAATGGGAAGATACATGGTGAACTGAGCGCGGCGCTGGTAGACGTAAAGCCGCTGGAGCGGTTTGCGCCGAGCTGAGCTGCTGCCAAGATGGGCGCTATTAAAAGAGTAGAGAGTGAAAGCATACGCAGCGTCGTCACTTTATGATCTGAGCGAGCCGTTTCAAAATTTGCAGAGTGCTGTACAGTTCTTGCTTAGATGTGAACGGTGAAAACACTCGCGACAGTCCATACAGTCGCTCGGGCTGCTGGACTAGCTTGATAAAAAAGATGTCGTCTCCGTTGGTTACCATGCCAAAGCTTGGACAATCTACTTTAGGATTTGCCATGAGATAGGCTAGCGTTTGAGGCAGCGCTGCCCAGACTGATAGCGCTGTCTTTTTAGCTGTCTTCTTAGACTGTAGGCTTGACGGTCGCGCTTGGAGCAGATTTTCTTGATGGTGGAAGGGTATGGGCTGTGGGTGGAGGGGCGATCGCCTGTGGGGAGGGTGGGCGATCAGGGACTGGTTAACCAGTCTCCCCCAACTGCCATACAGAAGTTGAGGGAGTGCCAATAGCTAACCGAGAATCGCGAGACGACTCACTTATCTAGTTGTTTGCGTGTCCTTGTTGCTTAGGCCCAGGTCGAAGGCAACTTCATGGACGCCTGATATCGCCTTGACTGATTCAACAATATCTTCAGCCGTTGCGCGGTCGGACACCTTGCCAGATAGGCGTACCGAGCCGTTAGAAACCGCAGCTACCACAGTGTCGCTGAGCTGGGACTTAACTTCATTCATAATCTCCTGATCGCTAGGCTGATTGCGTACTGACTTGTCAGCGTACTCAATTCCTGAGTAGTGACCGCCGGTCGGATCGAGTTTTAAATTTTCCTCGAATGCTTGCTGCTCCTGGTTAATGGCTCTGTCTGATGTGCCGAGTGCGGCGAGTGGGCCAGCCGCAGCCGCTGACTGGCTACTCGCGAGAAAGAGAACGATGCCGAGCGCGATCGCGCCTGTTAGTCTCTTGAAGCCGAAGTCTCTTCTTATCGCAATCATCCTTTGTCCGCAGGCGGCCATAGCCAAAAGTCCTGCCAATAACAACAGTTCAGATATTACGTTCATAAAATCAGTCTCCTTGGTTAAAATCTAAAGCTCAACAGCTCGCATCACATCTGCCATCTGTAGGCGTGATCTGTTTTTGCGGCCATCACAAAGTCGTTTCTATGCAGCCCTGGAATAGTTCGGGTCCACCAGGTTACGGTGACCCTGCCCCATTCGATTGTCACTGTCGGATAGTGACGTTCTTGTTCTGCTATCTGGCTGATATGTTCGGTAAAAGCCAGGGCTTCCCTAAAGTCTGGGAAGTCATAGAGCCGTTCTAGGTAAGGCACATCGGCTTTATAAACGATCCGCCAATTGGGCACCTGCGCCCTTAGAATTCTCAGTTCCTCAAGCGTGGCCTGAGTCATTTGATCAATGCCAGGAACACACTTTTGCTCAATTAACGCCGCCATCAGATTTCACCTGTAGTGACAATGCCTTAAATCATAAATTATGTTCTGGCACTGATTACGCCATCTCTCTAAAGTTGCAGGTCAATCTATGAAAAACAAAACTTATTAATTTATCTCTTTCAGATTGGCTTTAGCTGCTCACTGTAAACTTTTCTGAATTTAGCTGTGAGTGCAAACTCTCTTTATTCTCTCTTTAGCGTAAAGTCATGGCGCTACCACCGCCTCTGCGAACAGGTTCAGCGACCGCTGTCAGGCGGCTGTCTGGAGCAACCAAAATGCCAGTGGCCGCCCCAATCTCCGGTGATAATTGTCGAGCCGCCAGGAGAACCAAACGCTAAAACTGTGCCGTCTGGGGCAAAGGCAATAGTAGGTGCCATGCTGCTGCGGGGCCGTTTACCGGGTTCGGGCACGTTGGGGTGGGGATTTTCTACATCAAAATCGGTCAGCTCGTTGTTCAAAATGAAGCCGTATCCAGGGACGACCATACCGGAGCCGCCCGTAGATTCGATGGTGAGCGTGTAAGAGACGATCATGCCGTTGCCATCGACAACCGTCAGGTGAGTCGTTGAGGGCCCTTCGCCATCAGTTGCCAGCGGCGGCGATGGCGGTACGGTCAGGCTAGGACTGGGGGATTGCTGGTAGGGGAGGGGATTGCCAGCGATCGCTCGGTACTCCGATTCGTCAGTAGGCGCAGCATCGGGCATGGCAGCGCGGCGATCATCTGCATAGGCCGCACTTAATAGCCCCGGTAAAGGCACATCCACATATTCTGGGTCGCCCAAGTAAGCATTGCGATCAGCAAAGGCCAGCCGTTCAGCTTCAATGAGCCAGTGCAGTGCTTGCTCTCGCTCTAAAGCACCCAAATCGTGTCCTTCTAACAGGTTCAGCGTTTCAGCTACGGTGATGCCGCCGCTGCTGGGCAAGCCCATGCCATAAAATCGGTAGCCGCGATAGGTACTCTCTACCGCAGGCCGCACCCGAACTTCATAGCGGTTCAAATCAGCCAGGGTCATCTGGCCGGGTAAGACTGGGAAGGGTGGCTGAGCAACGGTGGGCGGCTGCTGTACGGTCTGAGCGATCACCTGACCAATTTCGCCCCGGTAAAAAGCGTTGACTCCAGCTTCGGCCAAAATGCGATAGGTTCGCGCCAAATCGGGATTGCGAAACTGACTGCCGACGGCGGGCACTTCACCCTGCGGCAGATAGAGCGACTGAGTGCTAGAAAAGGCAGCAAAGCGATCGCGGTTTTTCTCAATCTGATCTGCAAAAGTGGCATCTACTGTAAAGCCGCCTTCCGCGAGACTGATCGCCGGTTGCAGCAGATCCGCAAGAGATTTCGTTCCATATCTTTCGGCGGCTGTCGCCCAGTTTAGGAGCGTGCCGGGAACGCCAAAGGCCAAACCGCTGCTAATGCGATGTAGCCAGTTTGTGACTGGGCAGGCAGGTGCCAGGGGAAAGCGATCGCCCCAACCAGACAAAATCCCAGGCAGACAATTAGCAGTTGGCGCTTCATAAAGTTTCTCTGATAGCTCTGATCATTTTAGGGGCATTTCATCCCCAGAGAGTCAGCAGCTACGAGCAAGCTCAGGCTTCTCAGCTGTAGCAACCTCGCCATATAGAGTCTCTCGCTGGCGTGCGGGTCGATTGATTGAGGTAATTGCTCCAATCAAGTCTGCCTCACTCTGACAGGTGCCCCCCATTGCTCCCGCCATCGACGTAATATGCTCTTCCATAAGAATGCCGCCAATGTCATTACAGCCCCATCGCAGCGCCTCGGTTGCCCCAGCTAGCCCTAGCTTTACCCAGCTCGGCTGATGGTTGACAATCCAATTGCCCAAAAAGATTCTCGCCACCGCTGTCAGCAGCAGGGCATCGGCCAGTACCGGCTGATCGCGCCCTACTCGACGCCGCAATGGTTTGGGCGCTTCCTGCCCGACGAACGGTAGCAAGATGAATTCTGAAATGCCTGAATAGCCTGCGGCAAGAGAGTTTTGTTGGAGCGATCGCAACAGCTCTAAATGCACCACCTGCTGCTCAACCGTCTCAATATGGCCGGAGAGCATCGTACTGGTCGTCGGCAGCCCAATCTTATGAGCTAGCCCGACAATCTCCAGCCACTCTGCCGCTGTTGTTTTTTCTGGGCACAGTATCCGCCGGACGCTGTCATCTAACACCTCAGCCGCCGTTCCTGGCAGCGACCCCACCCCCGCATCTCGCAGCGCCACCAATACTGCCTCCAGGCTCAGACCATCCTCTCTGGCAATAAACTGCACCTCCTGCGGAGAGAAAGCGTGAACGTGCAGCCGGGGGGATGCCGTCTTAATCGTCTCTACTAGCTTGCAGTAATAGGCCAGCGAAGTACCGTTAATCTTCGCCTCGGGGTTTAGCCCGCCCTGCATACAGACTTCTGTTGCCCCCAGCGCCGCTGCCTCTGTCGCTTTCTCTAAAATGCCGCCCCAGTCCACCCAATAGGCTCCCGGCTGGCCTGCATCCCGGCGAAAGGCGCAAAAGCTACAGTGCTGCTCGCAGATATTGGTGTAGTTAATGTTGCGGTTGAGCACATAGGTAACCGTCTCGCCTACCTGCCGCTGCCTGAGCGTATCTGCCGCCGCTCGGATGGCTTCTCTTTCCGCTGGCTCACGTACCTGTAGCAGCGTCACACCCTCTGCTACAGAAATATCTTTTCCTAAAAGCGATCGCTCTAAAATCTGTTCAATCACTGACATTCGCCACACAATACCTATTCACCATCCTACTAGATGGCAACTCGGCGTGTTTAGCTGTCTTCAGTGTCGGTAAGTTTGACGGATGGGCGCGATCGCCAGTCACCGCCCGGCAGATAAACGCCCCCCTGCTGACGAACCTGCTCTGCGCTCATCTGATAGACCCAAGCCATCTGCAACGGTTCGTACTCAGGCGTAAATATTGGCACCTGAAGGCGCTGATAGTCGCCATCGGTAGTAACGGCATCGCTTACGTAGCCTTCCAACGCATCTAAACGTCGCAAAATATCTTTACAAGTAGCCACGCTCTGGCAAAACTCCAGCAGATATCCCTTTACCCAGTCATGCCCAGCGGTCATTGCCGGATAGCCCAGCCGGGGAAAGTCATAGAGCTGACCTCGCACCGCCGCAGGAATGGCGTTAGTTAAATGGTCACTACAATACTCGCGATGATAGCGATCGCCCGGCATCAGCGTACCGTAAACAAAAACCCGCAGCTCATCTGGTTCAAAGCTGTCCATACCCCTCTCAAATTTCATCATCTAAATATCTACGGCGCATATCTAAACTTCAATCCGCCCACTAAAATATATAGTTTGAACCAGCAAAGGGATACGAAAGGCGTGGAATTGCGATATAGCCCAGCAGAAATCGAAGCAAAATGGCAGGCATACTGGGCCAAAAACGAGGTGGATAAAACCCCCGCCGCAGACGATGGCGCTAAAAAATTCTACGCCCTATCGATGTTCCCCTACCCCTCCGGCGACCTGCACATGGGCCATGTGCGCAACTACACCATCACCGATGTAATCGCCCGAGTCCGCCGAATGCAGGGCTACCGCGTGCTTCACCCGATGGGCTGGGATGCTTTTGGCCTGCCCGCTGAAAATGCCGCCATCAAGCGCGGCGTCCCCCCCGCCGAATGGACGCTCAAAAATATTGCCCAGATGCGTGAGCAGCTCAAAAGCCTGGGGCTCTCTTACGACTGGGATCGGGAGGTCGCCACCTGCCTACCTAACTATTACCACTGGACGCAGTGGATTTTCTTACAGTTCTTTGACGCGGGCCTTGCTTACCAAAAAGAAGCAGCGGTCAACTGGGACCCGATTGATCAGACCGTACTTGCCAACGAACAGGTAGACAGTGAAGGCCGCTCCTGGCGATCAGGCGCAAAAGTTGAGCGTAAGCTGCTCCGCCAGTGGTTCTTCAAAATCACCGCCTACGCCGAACAGCTCCTTAATGACTTAGACAAGCTTCCCGGCTGGCCAGATCGGGTAAAAACCATGCAGGCCAACTGGATTGGTAAATCCACAGGCGCTCAGGTCACCTTCAAAACCGAGTCAGATGACGATCTGGTAATCTACACCACTCGCCCCGATACGCTCTGGGGCGCAACTTTCATGGTGCTTTCGCCTGAGCATCCGCTAATGGAAAAGCTCACGATAGAAGCGCAGTCTAAAGCCGTAGAAGCTTACCAGGAGGCTGCTGCCAATCTCAGCACGATTGATCGAACAGCGGAAGGCCGAGAGAAAACCGGCGTCTGGACGGGCAGCTACGCGATCAACCCGATCAATGGCGAAAAAATTCCGATCTGGACAGCTGACTACGTGATGATGGACTACGGCACGGGCGCAATTATGGCGGTGCCCGCTCACGACCAGCGAGATTTTGAATTTGCGCGTAAGTTTGAGCTGCCAATCAAAGCCGTCGTTCAACCTGAGGGAGAGCCCTTAGATGGGGCGACTATGGTGGTGGCTTACGCTCATAACGGGGTGATGGTTCACTCTGGGCCGTTAGATGGCGTGACGGCTGGGAAAGGGGAAGGGGAGAGTGTGGAGGAGGCGATCGCCTATTTAGAAAAAACCAACCTCGGCCACGGCACCACCAACTACCGGCTGCGTGACTGGCTCGTCTCCCGTCAGCGCTACTGGGGAGCCCCAATCCCGATTATCCACTGCCCCAACTGCGGCACAGTTCCAGTTCCCACCTCAGACCTCCCGGTCAAGCTGCCCGACAACGTCGAGTTCACTGGCAAAGGCGCTTCGCCGCTGTCTAAAATGGCCGACTGGGTAAACGTACCCTGCCCCAACTGTCAGGCCGACGCCAAACGCGAAACCGACACCATGGACACCTTTCTCGATTCGTCGTGGTACTTTTTGCGCTACGCCGACGCCAATAATCCAGACGCCGCCTTTACTCCCGAGCGAGTAAACGACTGGCTGCCGGTCGATCAGTACGTTGGCGGCATCGAGCACGCTATTTTGCACCTGCTCTACTCGCGCTTTTTCACCAAAGTCCTCAGAGATCGCGGCTTTCTGAACTTTGACGAGCCCTTTCAGCGCCTACTCACTCAGGGCATGGTGCAGGCTATCACCTACAAAAATGGTGAGGGCCAATTCTTTGTCCCGGCAGACATTGCTGATTTAGAGAGTCCTACCGACCCTGAGACCGGCGAAGCGCTACAGGTGTCTTACGAAAAGATGTCGAAATCTAAATTTAACGGCGTGCCCCCAGCCGAAGTGCTAGCGAAATATGGGGCTGACACCGCTCGCATGTTCATCCTCTTCAAATCTCCGCCTGAAAAAGATCTGGAGTGGGACGATGCCGATGTGGAAGGGCAGTACCGCTTTCTCAACCGGGTTTGGCGTGCCGTGATGGAGTTTGCGCAGTCTGACGGTGTCAGCGCCGTTAAAGAAATTGACGGTATTCAACAAAGCACTCTCAGCAAAGCAGATAAATCTTTGCGCCGCGCCACCCACACCGCCATCAAAGAAATTACCGAAGATATTGAAGGTGACTATCAGTTCAATACGGCTGTTTCTGAACTGATGAAGCTTAGCAATGCCATCAATGAAACTGCCGATAAAACAACGCCTGCCTTTGCTGAGAGCATTTGCACATTGGTTCGTTTGATTGCGCCGTTTGCACCGCATATTGCCGAAGAGCTGTGGTCCTATTTGGAATCTGACTCAGCCAAAGGCTCTGTTCACCAGCAGCCCTGGCCTCAGTTGGATGCGGCTGCTCTAATTGCCGACGAAATCACGTTGGTCGTTCAGATCATGGGTAAAACCCGAGGCACCTTACAGGTTCCGGCTGGGGCTGATAAAGCCGCACTGGAGACCTACGCCCGCGAGTCAGACATTGGCCAGCGCTATCTAGAGGGTAAGGAGATCAAAAAAGTGATCGTCGTTCCCGGTAAGCTGGTCAACTTCGTAGCCATGTAGCGTGTTCAAAATAATACTTTGGAGAAGACAGGTATAAAAAAATACCTAGCTGAGTCACGGTCTCTGTGATAGACCGGGCATGAAGTAACTTTAGATACCAATTTTTGCTGATAGAGGTATGAAAACTTACAGAAATGTTTAGCAGGATGCGGACCGAAACCTGAGATATTCCTGGTAGAATTTCGGTGAAGACACATAGGATTCTGCTGCATGGGTTCTCTAACCACAGCGCCCATCCCTACAGATGTTCGGATTGGGCTCGGTAAGGTTTTACTGGTAGAAGACGAAGCCCTGATTCGTGAAACTGTTGCGCTGTCTCTAGCCGACGAAGGATTTGAAGTATTAGTTGCCGATAATGGCCAGCGAGCGCTAGAGATGTTGCTCGGTGCGCCTGATCGGGGGAAGAGTGCGATCGCTGATATCAGCCTGGTCATTTTAGACCTGATGCTCCCTGGCATGAATGGCCTGGATTTGTGCCGTCTCGTCCGCCACCAGGGTATGGACATGCCGATCCTCATCCTGAGCGCTAAGGGCACTGAAACTGATCGGGTAGTTGGCCTCGAAGTCGGCGCGGATGACTACTTGACCAAGCCTTTCGGCATGAGGGAGCTGATTGCCCGCTGCCGGGCCCTGCTCAGACGCTACCAATCCAAGGCCAAGCAAGACGACAAATCGGTGATGAAGTTTGAAGACATCGCTCTGCATACCGACGAGTGCCGCGTCTTTTTGGCTGGTGGCGAAGTCAACCTCTCACCTAAAGAGTTCAAAATCTTAGAGCTGCTGATCAGTCAGCCCAAGCGAGTATGGTCTCGCGATCAGATCATCGATCAGGTCTGGGGCTACGACTTTATGGGCGACAACAAGACTGTGGATGTTCACATTCGCTGGCTGCGCGAAAAGCTAGAAGAAAACCCCAGCCACCCGGAATATCTCAAAACCGTTCGCGGCTTTGGCTATCGCTTGGGTTAACAATATCAGGCAGACTTCGATAGAGTAGACAGTAGAGCTGTTTAGATTGCACCTACTTTAATGATTGTCGCTGCTCCGGAGCCTAAAGCTGAAGTAGAAGTGCCTGCTGTTGGTGAGAAGCGGGTTACTCTGCATGGGTTGAGCTGGAACGACTATCTTCAAATTTTGAATGCGCTGCCTCAACCTCGTGGTGCTAGGCTCACTTACGATGACGGATTGCTAGAAATCACCATGCCGCTTGAAGATCACGAATTTTCAGGACGGTTAATTGAGCGCTTTATTCTGACCCTTGTTGAGCT
>JBBSNR010000058.1:0-11896 GCA_038260635.1 Phormidesmidales cyanobacterium | reverse complement strand
GAAGTGATCATACAGGTAGAAGCCAGCGACCTGGAGATTTACAGAGGTTCGTTCCTGCTCAGCTCGACGCCGGGCATCGTCGGGATTCGACTGCCAGACGCGATGCCAGCTCTAGCAGTCGGCGAAGAATACCGGTGGTATATTGACATCCCTTGTTCACCGGCCCGCACGGGGGCAGCTGCTTTGATTGCGCCAGCGACGCTGACAGGTTTGGTGAAACGAGTTGAGGTATCACCTGCGCTAAGGCAAGCCTTAGAGACGGCCCCAACAGCAGTCGAGCGGATGGAAATCTACGGCAATCATCATATCTGGTATGACCTGCTGAGCGAACTAGCTCGCCTGCGGCTGATGGCAAACCCCGATCCTCAGCTGGAACAGCTCTGGATAAATTTGCTGAGCGATCCGATGGGGGCCAACTTAGAAGACTTTGCTCAGCTGCCTTTGCTAGAAGAAACTACAGCCAGTTCCCCACCAGAATAAAGGCAGCCCAGTGATAGGGACGGCGATAGTCGGTGCCACTATAGTCACTTCCTTCAGCGTTTTGAAGAAAAGCGATTTGAGTGTTTCTAAGCGCTTCGGCCCGGTTGAGGTCAGGGCGCTGTAGCTGCTGATAAAATCTCACCATAAAGTCAGCAGTGGAGGCATCGTTGATGTTCCAAAGAGTGGCTACGGTGCTGCGGGCCCCGGCACGAATGGCAAGACCAGCCAGCCCCAAAGCGGCGCGATCATCTCCGGCAGCTGTCTCGCAGGCGCTCAAAATCAACAGCTCAATCGGGTCTTCCACAGCGCGCTGTGGGTCGATCAAAAACAGCAAATCGTCGATGTCTTTGGCTGGAATACGCGATCGCCAGTCCAAAATAAAAGTTTCATCAGGGTTAGCGCTAAACTGCCCGTGCGTGGCTAAATGAACCACATTAAACGGCGTTTTGTTGATCTGTTCGGATAGCGTGTCTTTTAAGAATATCTCATTCTCTAATCGGCGGCTGTTGGGAAGCGTTTGTTGAATGCCGTCTAGCTCTTGAGGGACATTGTTTAGCGGGGATAGGTTAGCCGCTCTAAAGCTCGGCGCGTCCTCAGCTCCGGCGAGTAGGGCGTGCAGCGCCTGGCGAGGCAGCGGTCTGGGTTCGAGGAGGTTGAGGCTAGGGGGCGTGGCGATCGCATACCTCTCCACCAAATACCGATTACCATCATAGAGTGCTGCCATCGGCACATTGCGAAGCGGTCCATCTAGTACAAACGTCAGCGTTTTAACCGAGCTTTGTTCTCTCTCTAGAGTTGTTTCTAGGGCCATTTCAAAGGGTTGTATCAGCCAGGTGTAAAGCTGCTGAGCCGTTTGTTTGAGTACTTGGGGATTGCTGCTGCGCCGCCTCAGCTGAGTCAATAGCTTGCTGACCGTCTGACCCACTTGGGCAGCGGAGACATTCGGCTGGCTGTAATGCTGCAAGGGCGCAGTTCCCGGCGGCTTAAAGATAATTTCTAGACGGTCTTCTAGCACAATCGGGTAGAGGACCGCCGCCTGCGGATCGAGATTGTCGATGTTGACCGCTGCGGGGCTAGCGCAGGCATCTCTAAAAAAGTTATCTAGCTCTGCAAGCTGTAGCGCTTCGATGACATCGCGAGCTTGGGTAAGCCGAGCTGAGCCGGGCTGGGCATCGCGCAAGAGCAAATCGACCAGCTGACGATAAACCGGCTCTACGCTGGCTCGAAACTCAAACTGGATGTCTGGATTTAGCGTGACCAGGTCGCTGCGCAGTTGGCTGAGGGTTTCTACAGCGGCGGTGTAGGGTGCGATCGCCGCCGCTGCCCGTCCGGTTTGTCGTAAGAGTCTCCCCATCTGCCACTGCCACTGGTAGGTAATGTCGGCGGCTCCGAGGCTCTGAGCCCGGTCGAGGGCAGATTGGGTGAGGGCTAGTGCCTGCTGCCAATGTTGTTGCTGTTCGTGCCAGGTACCCAGCGTTCCTAAGGCATAGCTATAGGCGCGGCTATCTTTTAAGTCTCTGGCCCGTTGAACCGCAAGATTGAGGATAGCCTCAGGTTCTAGCTGAGATGAATCCTGAGATAAGGCCATCAGGCTTTGGGCAAAGTTTATTTGCGCATAGATCGCAGGGCGACTAGCGGGTAGCTGAGGCAGCTCATCGGCGAGGATAGCGATTAAATCCGCTGGGCTTTTTGTCGAGATGATTTCTGTCGGCGCGGCGTCAACTAGCAGACTGAGCAGATTGAGCTGGGCCTGTAGTCGTGACAGCGGCGATGGCGCTAGGCTCGCGGCTTGTTCGTAATAGCTTAAAGCAGTCTTCAGGTAAGTATCTTTGCTGGCTTCTGTTGAAAGCTGACGGGCATGAAGTACCCGATGAGTATTGGCTAAGCTGAGATAGATTTGGCTGAGATCGGGGGAATTGGGAATTTCCTGGGCGATCGCCAAACTTTCTTCTAGTAGGGTTTGCGATCGCCCAATCTCTCCTTGCAACCGCATTATGTTCCCCAAATTCAACAGCCCCTTCACCTTTAGCCCCGATGCCGGATACGTCTCTAATCTCTCCTCAATCTGATTCAGCTGGGTTCTGGCCTGCCGGTAAAAGCCCAATGCCTGTAGCGCCGTAGTTTGGTTAAGCTGACTACCCAAGATGCCTTCAAGATTGTTTGCTGCCGAATACACCGTTTCTGCCAGCTGCCAACTCTCCAGCGCTAGTGCCGTTTGGCCGGTCGCGAGCTGTCCTTTTCCCTGAGCATTCAATACTTGGGCGCGTAGCTGAGGATCTGCCGGCAAGGTTTCTAGCAAAGTCAAACTTTGTTCTAACGCAGACTGTGCCTGTTCCCACTGGCCTAAAGCTTGTAGTGGTAATGCCCAAAATCGTAGCGCCTGTGCCTGAGAAAGTCGCTCGCCCGCTGCCGCACAAGACTCTACTATCTCCTCTAACAAATCTGCCGACGCTGAGAACTGTCCATCCTGATAGTAGCGTTGACTGGCCTGCATTTGATCGATTAGAGAAGTTTGAGCCTGCACCCTAGAGATGTTTTGAACAAAGGAAATGTTTTCAATAAAAACGCAGCCAAAGCAAAGCAACAGTCCTAAAAAGCCCGATAAAATCAGTCTTACCCATCGTGGCACTACAGATTTGCTCATGGCTTAGCTGCTTCACGGATTGCCTGACAGGTAGGTGGGTTGGATGCGGCCTCTCGTACGTCCGGCGCAAGCAGAGCAATCCGACCGTCGGGCAGTTGGCTCCAGCCTTGAGCTTCGACTAGCGGCGCAGAAGATACCGGCAGAGAAGACTCAGGCGTAGCAGGTTCCCGATAATTATCAGCAGTGGGGCTTTGCCAAATCTCCTCGCTCGTGGGGCCAGTCAGTTCCTCGGCCCAGCTGCCAATCTCATCCGTCCAAACCACCGCATCACTCAAAACAGCCTGTGGAGATAGCGGCACGCCCCCGCGCCCAGTAACAATGAAGTCATTGCCCTGCCCTACTGCGCAAACTGACTGACCAATTGTGCGATCACCTTCGAGCAATTCGGCTGGCAGCTCAGTAAGGCCCTGCTCCGGATCGCCAACCTGATTTAATATCCGTACCTCTCCAGGCGCACCCAATTCAGAACTGGCGCTGATGTCATTGGTTTGATTATTGCGGAGCTGAGCGGTGGTGAGCCCGGTACTTGTTTCAAAACCAAGAATATCTTGAGCGTTCAATAAAATTCGTCCGCCCTGCCCCGTAAAGGCATTGGCGACAATGTCACTGTTTTCATCAGGCACTGCCACAATAAGCCCGCCTTCAAAGGCGATACTCCCCCCATCACCGCCGCCTGCCGCTGTCCCGGCTTCGGTCGAAATCAGGCTGCCGTCTCTAAGCAACAGCACATCTCGAATATTAAAAGATAAGTTGCCGCCGTCATTACTGCCAGAACTAGCCGCGATATTACCGCCATCTAACGTTAGCCTGTCAGCGATAACGTTGATATTACCCTGATCTCCAGAGCTGGTGGCGGCTGTGAGGTTGCCGCCCCGCTCCAAACGAACCGCATCAGCCGTAATGTTCAGATTACCCGCTACGCCTGTACCAAAGCTGCTAACCGATATTTCAGCCGTGTCTTGCACGGTTAGCGTCTCTGCGTTGATGGTGATAGTCCCCCCATTGCCACTGGCGGGCACAGAGATAATTTTCCCATCGACAAACGACGTTTGAGCGGCAACCCCTGAACTCGCAACAATGCCGCTGAGCGCATCCGCATTGCCAGTGCCAGTGCCTGAAACAATTACCGTTTGCGCGTCGATATTAATCGCACCGCCCGAACCCGCATTTCGCGCGGCGCTGGTAATTTGCCCGCCATCTTGCAGGGTCAAGGTCGGCGCTGTGATTTGGACGCTGCCAGCAGGCGCATCTGTAAACGTCCGAGATCGGATACCGCTGTTGATAAACGAGGCTAAAAGCGGTTGGCCACCGACAAGCTCTACAGATTCAGTCGCAACAATCGTCACATTTCCAGCCGGGCCACCCACATCGACCTGACCCACAATTGCCCGAGCGCCCGAATCAGCAAAAATTGGCGAGCCGTCTTGAACAGATAAACGACCGGTTTCAATTTGCAGATCTCCAGCAGCGCCACGGCCTCCAATCGAGACCGTCGTAATGGATGTTGGAAAAAAGAAGGGTGCAAAATCGCCGCGTAGAACAACTGATTCTGTGGCTTTAATCGAAAGGTCGCCCGAAGCTTGGTCGCTCGTCGTACCTGCAACAATGCCACTGCCATCTTCTACGAATAATCGAGCCGTATTCACGTCAATATTGCCGCCGCTCCCGGCTGGAATGCCTGCGGTAGAGAGCCCTGTCGGAATACCCCTGGGTGTGAGCAAAGCAATACCAGATGTGCGGCTACCTGCCAATATGCCCGACCCTATCAGGCGCACCGATTCTGGAGCGCTGATATTAACATCGCCGCTTCCCCCTATCCCAAAGGTCTCCGTGGAAACGAACACCCCTTGGTCAAGCAACAGTCTTCGAGCGACAAGAGAAATGTCTCCGGTTCGCCCTGAGGCCGTCGTGGTGGTAACAATGCCCCCAATTTCGCGATCAGAAACCCCTCTTGTTCCTAAAAAAACATTGAGTTCAATCTGCTTGTAATTAGCGATAGAGGTGCCGATAATTTCAATATCTTGAGCGGCAGTGACAACAATACTGCCGCTGTTCCCGGCTCCCGAAGTGGCAGCGCCGATATATGCGCCGTCTGAGAGTCTGACGCGATCGCCCACAATCTGAATATCACGGCCCTCTAGATCTCCCAACGTATCTGAAATGAGGGCTGACTGGCCAGCTAGGGTAACGGTTTGTCCGCGTAGTTCAATCACCCCGCCGCCTGTACCGCTAGCATCAATGATGGATTGATTAGAAAGCTGAATATTACCACTGCTGCTCAGCTCGATACGTCCGCCAGCAGCGCTGAGCCTTGCCCCCGTCAGCGCAATCTCTCCACCTGTTAAAGAGAGCATTTGTCCCGCGTTGACCGTAAGCCCTGACTGGGTAGATGTGCCTTGCCCCACAACGTCTATTCTGCCAGGAGCTGCCCCCATAACTAGCCCAATCGGTGCGCTAACGGTCAGTAGCAGTGGCAGCTCGGGTGAAATACTGCGGTATACAGAGCCATTCTCAAACCGCAGTCCTTCGCCAGTGCTGGCTAAAAAGGAGCCGCCTATATCCAAGCTGACATTTGGCCCAATCACAATCCCGGCAGGATTGATCAAAAACAGATTGGCACTTCCCTGCGCTTGGAGCGTCCCGTCTAAACTGGAGAGATTCAGGCCAGTTACCCGACTGATAATATTTTCAACTGTATTCGCATGGTCAAAAACAGCCGTATCACCTGCCCCTACCGAAAACTGATCAAAGCTGTGAAAGAGATTAGTCCCTCTGAGCGCTCCGCCTGTAATCGTGGAAGTTTCAGTACCATTGAGACTGGTTTGATTGATGATCGAACGTTCAGCCCCTAGCGTCGCGTCTTCTGTGACCTGAGCAACTGTCTGGGGAAGCGGTTGTGCCATCACCGCAGCACTTGCTAACCCGCTGGTCAGCGGGGCCACTATAGTCGTAATCAGCAGGGGTACGAGTTTCAATAAGTCCTCAAATTCCGTACACTGGACACTTTGAGCTTGACTCCTTTCAGGATATAGCTCGGAGGCATCTAGAGAAAGCGTGCAGTGAATTTATCTTAATATGCTGAGCTCCTCTGATATGCTGAGGCATAAAAGCCTGTCGGGGTGCGTTGCTTACCATGACATTGAAAATAGAGAACGCTATTGAGATCGTCAATCAGGCTATTCTGAGTCAGTGCGATCGCACTCTAACCGATGTCGAGTGTCTGCTACTGCAAGGCGTGTGGCAAAAGCTAGAGTACGACCAAATAGCGGCCCAGAGTAACTATGCTACTAGCTATCTCAGTCAAGACGTTGCTCCCAAGCTATGGAAAATTCTCTCTGCGGCGCTAGGAGAAAAGATCAAAAAAAGCAATTTTAGAACTACCATCGAACGCTATAGCCATCAGCCTCTGGCTATTCAGCAGACCGCTCAACAGGCTATTGAACAGACAAAGTACGTACCTGTTGCTACGACCCCTACAGTGCCTGTTTCTTCTCGACTACCATCAAGCTTTGCCCCAACATTAGGGCCACACTACATTGAGCGCCCTTTAGTTGAACAGTTGTTTTATCAGTCGCTACAGCAGCCTGGCGCGCTGATTCGGCTGAAAGCACCGCGATTTATGGGCAAAACGACTCTGGTATCTCGCGTATTATCTCAGGTTGCCCAAGCTCGCTATCGAATTGTGACGCTGAGCCTGGAGATGGCTGACCGCGCTGTACATTTTAATGACTTAAACCGATTTTTACGATGGTTTTGCTCAAACATCAGCCGAGACCTGGGCCTGCCCCACAAGCTAGATGAGTACTGGGAAGCTGAAGATATGGGGGCAAAAGTCAGCTGCACAGCTTACTTTGAGGAGTATTTGCTTGCTCAAGACGAGCGTCCTCTCATTCTGTGCCTCGATGACGTTGATCTGCTGTTTTCTCATCTAGAAATCTACGAAGATTTCTTTGGGTTGTTGCGTTCGTGGCACGAAAAAGCGCGTACCCGGAGCATTTGGGCAAAGCTACGATTGGTGATTGTTCATTCAACCGATGTCTATATTCGCTTGCAGATTCACCAGTCTCCTTTCAACGTAGGCCAGCCGCTCGAACTCCCCGAATTCGGCTATCAGCAGATAGTTCAGCTAGCTGAGCTTTATCGGGTTAAGCTAAAACCACACCTGCTGCAAGCTCTGATTAATTTAGTGGGCGGTCACCCAGCTCTGCTCGAACAGATTTTCAGCTACCTGAAAACCCATTCTACCGCCTCCATGCAGCAGATATTAACCGAGGCTCCCACAGAAGCTAGCTTGTTCGGCTCTCACCTGCGAGAACAGCTTTTAACCCTACAGGCGTTTCCTGCGCTTGCCCAAGCATTTCAACAGGTGGTAACTTCAGACCAGCCGGTGACTTTGGCCCCGCTGTTAGTCTATCAGCTACAAAGCATGGGGCTGATCAAGCTGTTGGGCAATCAGGCAGTGCCTCGCTGCCAGCTCTATCAACAGTATTTCCAAGAGCGGCTGTTGGGGGCATGACCAAGGCAGACAGCTATCGTTATCAGGTAGGTGGCGCTCTCCCGGCAGATGCCTCGACCTATGTGGTTCGCGAGGCTGACACTGCGATATTTGAGGCGCTGTTGGTCGGAGAGTATTGTCATATTCTCGATGCTAGGCAAATGGGCAAGTCGAGTTTACGGGCGCGCACGATGCAGCGTCTTAGATCTGAGGGTATTGTCAGCACAGAAATTGAGCTGAGCGGCATCGGTAGCCAACAAATCACGGCTCGTCAGTGGTATGGCGGCATTATTTGGGAGCTGATCAGTGGGTTTTCGCTATCGGTTAACCGCAGGCAGTGGCTATCGGAGCACGATAGTCTTTCGCCTGTAAAGCGTCTTGGGACTTTTATTGAAACCGTCTTACTGACGCAAATCTCTCAGTCAATCGTGATTTTCTTTGACGAAATCGACAGTATCTTAGGTTTAGATTTCTCAACCGATGATTTCTTTGCGTTGATTCGGCACTGTTATGAAAAGCGGGCGAGCGATCAGCGCTATCGTCGTCTTTCTATCGTGCTGATTGGGGCAGCCTCGCCTTCAGATCTCATTTTCAACAAACCGCAGTCAACCCCGTTTAATATTGGTCGAGCGATCGCTCTAAAAGGATTTCAAAATCACGAAGTCACGCCTCTAGCGCAAGGGTTTGAGCAGGAAGTGCGCGATCCGGCTGAGCTGTTAAAACACATTTTGTATTGGACGGGTGGTCAGCCGTTTCTAACCCAAAAGATCTGTAGCTTAATCAGACAGCGGCTTGATCAAAAAAGAGAAAACGGTGAGCAGGCGTTTGAATTATTGTCAGCAGAACAGACGAGCACTTTCGTCGGCGAGATGGTCAACGCCAGCGTGATTACCCAGTGGGAAACCCAGGATGAACCGGAGCATTTGAGGACTATTCGCGATCGCATTCTCCAAACTTCGCGCTCCAGTCGGCTGCTAAAATGCTACCAACAGATTTTACGCCACGGCCAGATTCAAGTCAGACAGCGGGCCGATCATCTAGAACTGCGTCTGTCAGGCTTAGTGATGCAGCAGGCAGATAGCTGGGTGGTCAAAAATCCCATCTACAGGGCCATTTTCAACCCTGCCTGGGTGCAGCAAGTGCTAGCAGAGCGATCTGTTCCTCGCCTTGCCGGGTATCGAACCAGCCTGGCGAGGCGATTTGCCTGGGCAGCGATCGCGCTAGTCGCCCTCACCACTACAGGCTCTGTTCTGGGTCTGCGGTCCGCCGGGATGTTTCAGCCTTTGGAACTACAGGCTTTCGATCAGCTAATGCGACTGCGCCCTTCGGAAGCGTCTGATTCCCGGCTGTTGATTATCGAAATTACAGAAGCCGATGTCCAAGCTCAAAACTTAGCAGAACGAGGGGCCGCCTCCCTATCAGATCGGGTGCTCAACCAGCTCTTAGTCAAGCTAGATAGGGCGCAACCTCGGGCGATTGGGCTCGATATTTATCGCGAGCAAGCGGTTGACCCAGCTTACCCGCAGCTAGCTCAATGGATGCGATCGCAAGATCACTTTTTCGCTATTTGCAACTATGGCAATCCGGGCGTTCCTTCGCCACCCGAGGTGCCCTTAGAAAATTATGGATTTAACAACGTGCTAGAAGATACCGATGGCGTAGTGCGCCGGTATCCTCTGGCTGTAAGCAATCCAGCGCCCTGCCGCAATGCCTATGCGCTGAGCTGGCTGCTGGCTGCGCGATATTTGGCATCTGAGGATATTGGCCCGCAGATAACGCCAGATGGCTATCTGCAAATGGGAGAGACTGTCTTTAAGCCGCTCGTGCCGAGAACAGGGGGATATCAACAGATAGATGCCAGAGGGCACCAGGTGATGATCAACTACCGGGCGACCGCAGAGGTTGCTACAACCGTTACCCTGGCTGAGTTTTTGAGCGAGTCTCCTTTAAAACGACAGAGCGATCGCACCGGTTCTCAAATTGCTCAGGGCCGCATTGTCATCATTGGCACGTCAGCACCTAGCTTTAACGACCATCGCTGGCGTACACCCCTCCACCAAAATACTAAAGCCTCAGTGCCGCTCAGCGGAGCCGAAGTGCAGGCCCATCTGGTCAGTCAAATTCTCAGTGCCACTTTAGATCAGCGTCCCTTAATTTGGACCTGGCATCCGATAGTAGAGAGTCTGTGGGTTGCTAGCTGGGCCGTTGTCGGCGGCGTCATCTCTATGTACAGCGTCACTCGCAGCCGTTGGTTATTGGCTGTTGGGAGTACGTCGGTTGTTCTGATTGGTCTCTGCTGGCAGCTGTTGCTGCTAGGCGGATGGGGCCCACTGGTGCCAGCAGAAATAGCCCTGCTAGCGAGCAGCAGCAGCTCCCGGCTGCTACTGAGGCCAAAGAAACTGCTAAGCGATTCAGACGAATCACGAGTCTGAGGCCCGTGCTGGGTAACGCCACCTCAGTGAGAAGAAGTATAGAATAGGCTACTCGTATCGCACGCTAGCATGATCAATCCAGCCGTCCTCGTGAGCGCTGCGCGGGTCGCGATGAGTCCAGTGAATCAGACCGCCGCGATCATTCCATTCGTATTCGCCTTTGACTGAGATGCGATCGCCCACTCTCAACCCATTAATTCTGGGAGCCAAGTCAATGTTGTGCACAACCAGCACCGTATGCCCACTCCCCATTCGCATAATAAAGCGTTGGTGCCTCGACCCTTCAACATCATCTGACAGAATGCTGCTAACAACTCCCTCCACATCTTCGACGATCACATTTGACAGTCGACTTTGATACGCATTCAGCACTTGCTGGGCTCCGCTAACGCTGGCCTTACTCTGCCAAAAAACGACCGGTGTGACCAGAGACGCAGGCGCTGAGATAGCTGGCTGATAATAGGTAACCATAGCAAAAACAGTAATGAGCAGCCACAATTTTGCGCTAGTAAAAGCCGTTAGCGCCTGCCGATAAATACTGACTTGCACAGCTCGCAATGCTTGTTTAAGCATCTTCGCCTGAGGAAGCTATCTGCTGCTGAAACCAGTTTGCCGCTTCCATATTGGTCATCGTCTCTAGCTGGGCAAGCGTCTCCTCTAGCAGATACCTGTCCAATCCTGTCAAAGTGCCAGATTCGCTGACTTCCTGATACTCGCCAACCTGATCGAGCCGAAATAAAAACACTCGCTGTGCCCGTACGTCAATCACCCAGTATTCGACGATTCCTAATGCTGCGTAGAGTTGTTTCTTCCTGTCAAGGTCAGAAGCCAGCGTGGTATCTGAGATTTCTCCTACTAGATCGGGCGATCGCCACCTATCCAGATCAATTTTTCGAGACTCGCCGGGCTGCCACTGCGGACAGTCGCTGCCTATGTAAATGACTAAATCAGGCGATCCAGCCCCTTGACCATCTTTTTCAAAAAGACAGCCGCCTAGAGAAGTGACCTGAGACTGTGACTGTTGGCTAAACCAAAGAAACAGAATAAATCCGAACAGCTCACGTATAGTTGCGTGGTTTATACCCTCCCAGCCCATATCGTCTACCAGTAAAGCATTCTTATAAAAAAACAGCTTAACGCGGGGCGTCTCTGAGTCTCGATGATATTCACGCACACGCACGTAGTCATCCCAGGTCGCTCGCTGCCAATTGAGCGGCGGATTTTCTTTTCGTCGAGACGGACTCACAGCAGTCATAAGCTTGCCATTTATAACGTTGGCCACTTTGCTCACTACATAGATAATTGCCAAAACCGCTACACACTGCGGGCAAAGTAGCTATGTAGCATAACCCCATCATAGCGAACAAAAAGGGACAGACTTACGCCTGCCCCTCCTAATCAGTTCGCCAGATTCAATGAAGCTTACTCAACGCCTTCAATCCGATTTTCGACCTCTTCGTAGAGTTCTTGCAGTCGCTCGATGTTTTCATCGCTGGTTTCCCAGTAGCCACGACCGTTTACCTCTAGCAGTGTGGTCACCATTCGGCGGAAGGAGTTGGGGTTCAAATCCATCAGCCGTTTGCACATTTCTGGGTCGTTGATGAAGGTGTCGTTGGTGTCTTCATACACCCAGTTATCGACTGCATCAGCTGTTGCCGACCAGCCCATGGTGTTCACCAGACGATTGGAAATTTCTCGAACGCCTTCATAGCCATTCGAGAGCATGCCCTCGTACCACTTGGGGTTGAGCATTTTGGTACGGGCGTCGAGGCGGACGGTTTCAGAGAGCGATCGCACCTGCGCGTTTGCCGTCGTCGTATCGGCAATATACGAGGCGGGCTTCTT
>JBBSNR010000057.1:0-12060 GCA_038260635.1 Phormidesmidales cyanobacterium | reverse complement strand
GCTATTTCTGCGGGGGCTTCGATCTGCTCAAAAGTCAGTGACTTTACCCGACCGGTATAGCCCTGCTGCCGAAGGGCAATGTCAAAATGCATCAGCGGATTGGACATAGAGAAGCTGATTTTTTGGCGACGGCTGACGAAGATGCCTTTGCCCTGCTGGGTGATGACAATGCCCTGCTTTATCAGATTGGCGATCGCCCGCCGAATAGTCGTCCGACTGACGCTAAACATTTCTCCTAAATCGAACTCACTGGGCAGGCGCTCGCCAGAGACGTACTGGCCGATCTCGATCTGTTCTTTCAGCTGCTCTGAAATAACAAGATGCAGCGGCTGCTTTGAGGTGACTGGCCCGCTAGAAACCATAAAAAATGACATTATCCTCAGATATTATTTCAGGTATCCTAGCGGAAAACAGGCCGCGCTATCAGACAGTACTCAAGCGTAGACAGGCGATCGCTGAAACCGGCTCACCTTAAAGAGGCTGGTGTCGTGAGAGGTACTGCCCTCAACAGCAATATCTGCCAGCATTTTACCCAGCAGCGTGGTGAACTTGAATCCATGCCCTGAGAACCCCGAACCAATGACAACATGGGGATAGCTAGGATGCGTATCAACGATGAAATCTTTGTCGGGGGTGAGGGTGTAAAGGCAGCGGCGGGTACTGATGAGCGGCCCCGCTGCGCCGGGGATGTAATCGCGGGCAAAGTCTCGGATCCGCTCAGTCCAGTCCAGGCTTGGGGTGTAGTCTACTTCTGCTGGCGACTCGACGGTATTCCAGCCATAGAAGGTAGTGATTTTCACGCCAATGCTAGGATCTTCGTGGGGAATACCGTAGGGCATTTCGCCGTAGCTGCCGTTCATATGGGCGAAGAATACAGGGAATTTGCCGGGCGCAAAATCGCTGGCCGGGCTCGGTTGATAAAACCCGAGCTGGCAGGGCATGATCTTTAGCGGTAGATCGATGCCTTGTTTGGCCAGAATGGCTTTGGCCCAACTGCCTGTTGTGAGGATAAGGCGATCGCAGCTAAAAGTCCCCTTCGCTGTTTCTACGACCGCACCATTGTCACTCGGGGTGATGTTCACTACAGGCGCTTCATCCAAAAGGGTGGCTCCCCGCGCCTGGGCCAAACGCACGTGGGCTAGCACGCATCTAGAGGCTCGCAGCAGACCAGAGTCGGCATGGAACAATCCGGCCATGCCCGCTTTAAGCGTAAACTGCGGGTAGCGCTGCTGAATCTCTTCTCTATCTAGATATTCGTAGTCGAGCTGGGCGGCATCCATGCTGGCTTTTATTTTAGCGCCTGAAAGGTGCCTGTTTCAGGGAAACCAAAATCGAGTCCGCCCGTTTTAACATAGAGCTGTTCTTGGGCTTCGTCTTGCAGGGCAAACCAAAGCGGATAGGCAGCCCGCATGAGGTCTACATAGATCGGGTTGTCGTAGGTATAGCGAATCACCCGCGAGTTGCCGTAGGAGCTGCCATTTTGATGATTGAGTTCAAACTGTTCTAGCAGCAGAACGCGCTGCCCCGCTTTGGCAAGATAGTAGGCAGGTGCACTGCCGACGCCGCCTGCGCCAACTACGATGGCATCGAAATGTTGTGCCATGGTTGGAGTACTCTCCTTTTGTAATGTCCTGGACGATTGAAGCACTTTGAGGCTTTTAGCTTTTCATGAGCCTTCAGCCTCTTATATATCATCATCTGAACTGTGCACTTTGCGCTGCATATTGACAGAATTTCAATCTAAACAATAGTCAGATTGAAAAAGAGATTCTGTTACCCATGATACAGTTGTCACTACAAGTCGTGAATTTCAGGGTTTCATGATTTAAGTTGGCAGATATTCACCCGTGACTATCTTTCTAATCGCGCTCGGGATCGTGGGTCAAAAGTGCTTTCATAAAAGGGTTTTAGCTTTTTGATTGCATATCATCACAATTGAGAGCGAGCGGTTGCCTATGGCCAGAGAAGGCCTTGAAATGACTACTCATAAAGGCGTTTGCGCTTCTATAGGGATTCGGCAAGACTGGCCCTGTGAATTTAACTACTTGTTAAGTAAGGCGAATGATTTAGGGCTAGATAAGTCATATTTATTTGGAATACGCACTTGTAATTACAAGTTGATTAGATTAAATTAATTGCTTATAAGCGTGCAGCATTTACAGACTCTATTCTCGTAGATTTGCCCGTATCAGTTCCGCAGCCTTTGTATTGCAGATTTTGCAGATTTAATGACTTTGAGGAGGTAATGTATGAGCCGGGAAAGACGAGTCACTACTTGCTCAGAAGTGCCTGCCGAGATATCTTCTGAGATTTCTACTTTTGTGGAGCCTGCTCAACAAATCGACCAGGCCCTGTCAGCGAAAACCCTGGAGACAGGCTCAGACATAAGTCCAAAGGGAAGTCCAGAGATAACGGGATTATTGGCAGAGGCCTACACCAGTCACAACTATCTCAGTCAGGAACGTCAGTCTGTCTTTAGTCGGCATTGGGTATGTGCAGGTTTCGCCTCAGATGTTCCCAATGTGGGTGATGTGCACCCCACTGAAATCGCTGGTATGCCGATTGTACTGGTGCGCGCTGGCCGAACGGGTGAGGACGCTTTAAATCAGGCCGCGCCGCTGTGAGCCTTTCACAACATCTGTCGTCATCGAGGGTTACAGCTAGTCGATAAAGCCTGCAATGTGCAGGGACATCTTCGCTGTCCCTATCACTCTTGGGCATATAAGCTGGACGGCAGCTTGAAAAGTACGCCTCACTTTGGAGGGTACTACCAGGACACCTATGAGGGGTTTGACCGGACGGAAAGAGGACTGAAACCCATTCGCTGTGAGCAGTGGCTAGATTTGGTGTTTGTGAATTTCTCTGGAGATGCGCCGCCGCTAAAGGAGTATTTGCAGCCGGTAATCGAGCGCTGGTCGGGATACGACTTGAGCTTGCTGCGCCGTGAGCCCAGAGAGATCAATTTGCAGTGCAATGCCAACTGGAAGCTAGCGGTTGAAAACTTCTCAGAAAGCTATCATCTCAGCTGGGTACATCCTGCGCTGAACGGCTACTCTCGGATGGAAGATCACTTCAGCTTTGAGGTGGGTGATACCCATGTGGGTCAGGGTAGTTTGCTCTACCGATGTGGCGAGATGGCGGGGCGATGTCTGCCCACTTTCCCACGCCTCGAAGAGCAAGGCACGCAAACAACTGCTGAATACATCACGACTTTCCCCAATCTGATGTTGGGGATTCATCCCGACTATTTTCTAGTGTTCCTGGTCAATCCGTTAAGCCCCGATCGGTCGGCAGAGCGCATGGTGTTTTACTTTGTGGGTGACGAAGCCATGACGCCAGAAAACAAGGCTTTGCGTCATTTTCCGATTGACCTGTGGCAAGAGACTAATGATGAAGATATCGTCATGATTGAGCGAATGCAGCTAGGGCGCAGATCTCCTGAATTTGATGGGGGATGTTTTTCACCTGCGCTCGAAAAACCGGTCTATCAGTTTCAGCAAAAGGTTGCTCAGAGTGTTCAAGGGCGATCGCCGTCGGGTTCGTAATCTAGTCTTCTTAGCTGAGATGCTGTGACTCTCATTTCTCGCCCATTTTATCTTGCCAATCTTATTCGACGGAGACTCTATCGATGAAAACTGATGCGGCTGTTGTTGTCATTGGGGCCGGTATTGTTGGCTGTAGCACCACGTATCACCTGGCTCAGATGGGTTGGAAAAACATCGTTGTTGTAGAGCAAGGTCCTTTGTTTGCGACAGGGGGCTCAACGTCTCATGCGCCGGGTCTGGTGTTTCAGACAAATTCCTCCAAGACGATGACTCAGCTAGCAAAATACACCGTTGAGCTATATAGCCAGCTCAGTACGGCGGAAGGGCCAGCTTTTTATCCGGTAGGCGGGATTGAGGTGGCCTACACAGAAGCGCGAATGGCTGAGCTTCGCCGCAAGCTGGGCTGGGCGAAATCTTGGGGAATTGAGGATGCTTGCCTGCTAACGCCTGCGGAAGTAAAGGCCAAGCTGCCGCTGATGGATGAGACCAAAATTTTGGGTGGCTACTTTGTGCCGAGTGACGGTATTGCTAAGGCGCTGCAGGCGGCTGAGGCGATGGCGAATGATGCGATCGCAGCTGGAGCCGCCAATTTTTACGGTCATACGACTGTATTGGATATTGAGGTGGTGGCAGGCCAGGTGAAGGCTGTGACTACTGACAAAGGCCGAATTGAAACGGATAAAGTGCTGGTGTGTGCAGGCATTTGGGGCCCGCGAATTGGCCGAATGGTCGGCGAGGTGATTCCGCTGACGCCGGTGCAGCATCAGTATGTGCAAACCAGTCCAATTCCTGAGCTAGCAGGCGCGACGGAAGAGGTAGCGCTACCGATGGTTCGCCATCAGGATCATTCCATGTATTTTCGTCAGCACGGAGACTGCTGGGGGATAGGGTCTTATCAGCATGAGCCGATACTGCTGGATCCAGAGAACATTTTGCCCTACGCTGAAGCGCCCGTAATGCCCTCGGTGAGACCTTTTATAGAGGAGCATTTTACAGATGCCTGGAACTCGACCATAGAGCTTTTCCCGGCGCTGGCAGGCGCTGAGCTAACGGCTAAAATGAATGGCCTTTTTTCTTTCACTCCAGACAGTGGTTCGGTCGTGGGGGCATCTGCTCAGGTCAAGGGCTTTTGGGTGGCAGAAGCGGTGTGGGTGACCCACGGTGGTGGGGTCGGCAAAGTGGTTGCTGAGCTGATGACGACGGGTGTGCCGAGCTTTGATATTCATGAGATGGATATGCATCGCTTTGCAGATGTCTGTAAAAGCAGTGACTATATTTTGAAGGCGGGGGCGCAGCAGTATGACGAGGTGTACGACATTATTCATCCGCTGGATCAACAGCAGCATTCTCGGGAGCTGCGGACCAGTCCGTTTTATCCTCGGCTGAAGGCGCTAGGGGCCACGTTTGTTTTTAGCGCGGGGTGGGAGCAGCCTCAGTGGTTTGAAGCAAATTCGGGCCTGTTGGAGGACTATACAGTTCCTCGGAGAGAGGGCTGGGAAGCCCGGAACTGGTCACCGATTCAGGGGGCTGAGCATTTGGCAACGCGCGATCGCGCGGCCCTCTACGACCTCACTCCCTTCGCCAAATTTGAAGTCACCGGCCCCGGCGCAGTCGCCTATTTGCAAACTCTCTGCGCCAACAACATAGACAAGCCGGTTGGCAAAGTCATCTACACCGCCATGTTGGATGAGAACGGCGGCATTATGTGCGACCTGACCGTTAGCCGACTCGACCTAGAGAAGTATTGGGTGATTACCGGCGGTGCGGTACAGGGTCACGATTTGGCATGGATGCAAAAGCATTTGCCAGAAGATGGCTCAGTACAAATTTCAGATATCTCGTCCAGCTACTGCTGCTTGGGCCTATGGGGGCCGAAGGCTCCTGAGATACTGCAAGCTGTAACGTCAATAGATGTCTCAAAGCCTGCCTTCAAGTTCTTTACGCAACAAGCCTTTTACATCGGTCATATTCCGGTACGGGCCTCGCGAGTCTCTTACGTGGGTGAAGAAGGCTGGGAGATTTATGCGCCAACAGAATCGGGGCTGAAGCTATGGGATTTGCTGTGGGCCGCAGGGCAAGACCATGGCTTAATTGCGGCTGGGCTAGGTGCGTTTGAGACGCTGCGCCTGGAAAAAGGATTTTTGTACTGGGGTCACGATATTCATACGGAGTACGACCCTTACGAGGCTGGGCTGGGCTTTGCAGTAAGGCCAGATAAAGGAGACTTTATGGGCAAAGCTGCGCTGCTGCGCCGACAGGAATATGCTACTCGGAAACTTTGTTTTTTAGCCTTAGACGATCCGAGTGCGGTGGTGATGGGTAAAGAGCCGGTGTTGGCAGAGGATGGTAAAGTGCTGGGCTATGCGACCAGTGCGGGCTATGGCTATAGCTTAGGCAAGTGCGTTGTCTATGCTTATTTGCCTTTGGGCTATTCGCAGCCGGGCACTCAGGTCGCCGTCGAGTATTTTGGTCAGTTGCTTTCTGCCACTGTCGTTGAGAAATTGCTGTAGAAGGTCAATATTCCTTTTCTCTCTCCCCCGCACCTCTTATGTCCATCAGCGTCTTCGACATCTTTAAAGTCGGCATTGGCCCCTCTAGCTCGCACACGGTAGGCCCCATGAAAGCCGCACACCGGTTTGCTCATGAGCTGGCGACAGATGGCCTGCTATTTCAGGTGCAGCGGGTGCAAATTGATTTGCACGGCTCTTTGGGTGCAACAGGACGCGGGCATGGGAGCGATCGCGCCGTTCTTTTGGGCTTAGAAGGTGAGCTGCCTGAACAGGTAAATCCAGCGCTGATGGCCGGGCATTTGCAGCGAATAGCGGCTACGCGATCGCTCTGGTTGTTGCGCCGTCACGCTATTTCCTTCGATGCCAAAAGCGACCTCTGTTTCCAATGGGAATCGCTGCCTTTTCACCCCAATGGCATGGTGTTTACCGCCTTTGATGGTGACGGTCGGGTTTTACACATAGGCACTTACTATTCTGTGGGGGGCGGCTTTGTGGTGAACCAAGCTGAGGCAGCGGTGAATCATTTGAGTACGCATTCCGCTGAGATTCCCTATCCGTTCAAAACGGGCCAGGACTTGCTGGATTTTTGTCAGCGCGATCGCCTTTCAATCAGTCAGCTGATGTTAGCCAATGAGAAAGTGTGGAGAACAGAATCAGCCGTTCGCTCTGGACTGCTACAGCTGTGGGCCGTGATGCAAGCCTGTGTAAAACGAGGTTGCCACACAGAGGGCATTCTCCCAGGTGGTTTGAAAGTAAAACGGCGAGCGGCTCCGCTCTACAGTTCACTCAGTGCTCAGCGCGAGAGCGTGCCGATTGATCCGTTGAGTATTTTGGACTGGGTAAATTTGTATGCGCTGGCGGTGAATGAAGAGAATGCAGCCGGGGGCCGGATCGTTACCGCGCCGACCAATGGAGCCGCCGGGATCATTCCGGCGGTGCTGCATTACTACCGGGTGTTTTGTGAAGGCAGCTGTGAGGAGGGCGTCGTTCGCTTTTTGCTGGTGGCAGGTGCGATCGCGATGCTTTATAAACAAAATGCTTCAATCTCTGGTGCGGATGTGGGCTGCCAGGGTGAGGTGGGCGTGGCTTGTTCTATGGCGGCAGCGGCCCTGACTGAAGTGCTGGGGGGTACGCCTGGGCAGGTGGAAAATGCGGCAGAGATTGGGATGGAACACAACTTGGGCCTGACCTGTGACCCGGTAGGTGGCCTGGTTCAGATACCCTGTATTGAACGCAATGCGATGTGATCGATCAAGGCGATAAATGCAGCGCGAATGGCTCTGAAAGGCGATGGCCAGCACCGTGTGCATTTGGATAAAGTGATCAAAACGATGAAAGACACCGGGGCCGACATGCACAAGCGATATAAGGAAACGTCTTGGGGTGGTTTAGCCGCCAATGTGATCGAGTGTTGAGAATATGCCTCAGCGCAGGCTGCAAGGGTGCTTGAAGCCGCCCTGAACCCTGACAATAAAGCGCGAATGCATCCGCGCTTTATTGTCAGGGTTCGTTGGACAGCTCTTTTGATAAATTCCGCTACAATCATCTTTGGAAACAATGTTGCAAATCCGCCTACTCATCGGCTGGATATAGCAGCCTTTCAACGTCATCTAAAGTGATTCAATGAAACCCTCGTCAACTGCTCGTCCTGACTTGTCACTGGGTGACCACCTGCATACTCAGGGCACTGATCATAGCCACGGCGCTAATCACGTCCACAGCGAGGCCTCTCAAAAGCGAATCATCAACCGGCTTTCTCGCATTGAAGGTCATCTGCGCGGCATCAAAACCATGGTGCAGGATGATCGCCCCTGCCCAGACGTTTTAATTCAGATCGCGGCGGTTCGAGGTGGCCTGGACCGGGTCGCTCGCATTATTTTAGACGAGCACTTGAGCGAATGCATTACCAGAGCTGTCGATGAGGGCAATATCGAAGCAGAGGTAGCCGCGCTGAAAGCCGCCCTCGACCGATTTATCTAAACCGATTTATCTAGGCAAAGATTGCCATCACTGAAATATCTAAACCTGCTAAATACCTTATTAGCAAGGTCAGATATTCTGTATTCATTTATACGGTTTTAATTGATTTGAAGGTAATGTCAAGTTATGATGACTTTACTTTCAAATCTTTAACTGGCGTATTGATCAATGCAGCGCTCGAACCGACCTTTAATCCCACTTAGGCTGCTCTCGAAAGCCTCTCGGCATAAGTCGGTAAGATGGCGGCAGCACGGCCTGCATCTCGGGCGAATCGTCCTGAAAGGTAAAGAAAACGCGCATCAACCTCGGTTCTCATTTCAGCACACCCTCTGGTCTTGGATGGGCGCTTTTATAGGAATTGCCTCCTTAGCCTATTTGACGACTACAACGCCTTATCCGTGCATTGCAGCGCCTTTTGGAGCGACTGCGGTTTTGGTATTTGGCGTACCCGACAGCCCTCTGGCCCAACCTCGAAATATTATCGGGGGAAATTTGGTTGCTGCTATTATTTGCGTCGTTTGCGTCGCTTTGTTTGGGTCGGCTCCCTGGGTGATGGCGATCGCTGTAGCGACCACTATTAAGCTGACTCAAATCATGCGCATGGTGCATCCTCCAGCAGGCGCTGTCGCTCTTTTGGGCGTTCTCAGTCAGGCTTCGTGGCAATATATTTTTACGCCTATTTTGGCAGGGTCGATCATCATCGTCGTTTGTACGGTCTTGTTTAGCAGTGCCGCACCCGGTAGAACGTACCCCAAGCACTGGCTGTAGTGGGGCGATCGCTCCGTATATTTTTAAGACAAGCCCTACAGTCCGCGCATATATTCTGTAACATAGAATACAGAATATATTGAGACTTTGCTCATGCCTACCAATACAAGTACTATTCAGCTTATCGACCCGATGGCGCATTCTGCCGATGGCGATAGCTTTCAGCCCGAAAGTGACCAGTGGGTAGCGCTACGCAATGCGCCTTCTGATTACAGTCACAATGAAGCCCTTCTGCTCTGCGAAACTTCTCTAGGGGAATGGATTGCCTGGATTCCCGGTTTTGGTGAAATTACGCTCAATCGCAGCCAGTTTCATCAAAGCAGCTGCGAAAGCTAAGGTGAAATCGCTCAAGTTTTCTTAGCTGCCACACCAATTTGCCCACTATAGTTAGCGGTTTTAGCGATCGCTTCTGTATTGAGCAAAGTGGCCAGCACTCTACAGGACCCAATACTGTAGAAAATATGCCCGAATTGCGCTAGCTGAAAGTATTCAGATAGCGCGTTGAGTGGTGTAGAAACTGGCTGTACGTGAAGCTTTCAGATATCGCTGAACTATTGATAACAAAGCTATTCACAAAGATAGGTTGTAGCGTGAAATGCTAAAAAATTAGTAGGTTTCCTTCGCTATTTCTTTCGTACACTCTACAATTGGTAGTGTACGATACAGAAAATATTTCAAAGTCAGGAGTTTTTACAATGCTGAGCAAAATTTTAGTCGCTATTGACGAATCCGCTTCTAGCGAGTGGGCCTTTGATACTGCCTTAGAGATGGCCAAATCTCTCAAAGCCGACTTGCTCTTAGTTCATGTTCTAGATGCTTTTTCGGCGAAGAGTCCTAAACATCCCTGTGTGCTCGCCGACAACTTCTCAATGGTTGTAGAGAGTGCTACAGAAAAGAAATACGAACAGCAGTGGCAGCAGTTTGTAAATCGCTACGATGCTCTGCTAAATCAAATGCAAGCAGAAGCTGAGGCCGCTGGGGTGGCCGCCACGCATCTCCAAACTCAAGGGCTTCCGGGTCAGAAAATTTGCGAAATTGCGAAGACGAACAATATCGATTTGATTGTAGTGGGCAATCGCGATCGCACAAACCAAAAAGAACTCGCTCATGGCAGCGTTAGCAACTATCTGGTTCACCACGCGCCTTGTTCGGTAACAGTTGTCCATCCCAAGGCTCACCAGGAGGAAAGCGCTCAAGTTGGACAGTCAATGTTTGCTACCGCTGGCGCGGCCTAGTAGGTAAGAAGATGGTTCCTGGTAAAGGATGCTCAACCGAGCACCGAGCATCCTTTACGCTGTTATCGTGGGGTGATTAAACAACAGAACCATGGCAATCATGACTACGGCGATTAGGGCAACGCCCATCAGCTCTTTTTTCGTCTCAGAGAAAGCATAGGCAGGTCTGAGCCAAAACTCCAAAGGTTGAGTGATCCGGGGCATTACAAACCAGGTCAGAATAATGGTGGTAATGCACAGGTTTACCAGCATGGAGTTGGCATAAGACCAGGACTGCATAATGCCGAAATGTTCAAATAGCTTTGACTGTAGAATCACGACTGGATATAGCCCTAAAACAACGATCAGGGCTTCTTTCCAGGCTGAAGGCCCGAGGTTAGTCACCTCTTCTCCGGTTTCATGAGAAAACCAGCCCTCTGCTCCAGTCGTAAAAGATTTAAATCGGTAGGTTTCAAAATATTCCTGTCCAGCTTTCATCAGCTCTTCGCGATCGCTAGAGTTCAACCAATTGTCAAGATGAGTTTGTGAGTCGAAGTGAATGATCGAGTACCACTTGATCACATCGTTTTCGCACGCGAGCGGGGAATGCAAGTCAACCCGCACATATCCCTCAGCTTGCTCCATAGTGTGAGTCAGCGTTTGGTACCAATGTCGAAAGTCAAGCTGTTTGTCCTTTGGGACAATATGTTCGGTAACCGCGCTTGAATAAAAAACTTCATCCTGCGCGGGAAGGGTCGTTGGCATATTTGTAAGCTCTCTTGACAGCTGCGATCACTAAAACGGTAACAACGGATACACTTTTGTTCAACATCTAATCTGAACGGGTTCCCTCTATCACCAGAGGGATTACTGGCCAAATGAAGATATAGATTCTCTAAGCTTGGTTCGTTTGCTGAGTTATTGAAGTGCGCGATCACAGGGCTGCTCCTATCCAGTAGGCAAATCAACGCCTACTCATCTTCGCTGCCTGCACCCATCAAAGCACCGATTAGCTGGGTTTGTGGAAAGGGTTCGAGGAAGAGTTTTTTGACCATGATCGTCAGCGGCAAGGCTAGGAAGGCACCAATAGGGCCGAGTATCCACGACCAAATGATGACGGATAGAAAAGTGACTAAGACCGACAGATCTAGCCCCTTGGCCAGATAGCGAGGCGCAATGGCCATGTCAAAGAAGTTGTTGATAACAATATAGGCTACTGCAAACAGCAACGCCTTTACCCATCCCAGCTCAATAATCGCGATCAGCAGCGGCGGTATCAGCGCGATATAAAACCCGATGTTGGGCACAAAGTTAAAGGCGAACGAGAGCACCCCCCACAGCACCGCAAAGTCTAAGCCCAAGATCCACATCAGCAGCATTTGCACAAGTGCGGTCAAAGCGCCTAGCCAGCCTTTGATCATCAGATACGAACTGGTGCTGTGAGCAAATTCTTCCAGTCGCTGGAGAGCAGGCGAATCGGCCTTAAGTCCTTTTTTGAGCTGGGTAGAAAAGCCGGGAGCAGTCGCTAGCATGTAAATGAATATCAGCAGCGTGAGGCCGGTGTTGGAGAGCGTTCCTAGCAGCGTAGTTGTTAAGGTGAGAGAAAGTCGAATAATTCTCTCGGGTTGAAACCAGCTCAGCGCTTGAATATCGTCTAAGGTAACGCCTTGTTTGGTGAGCCATTGCCACAGCCCGTCAACCTGCGTTTCAATTTGGCTACTGTAGGTGGGCAGTAGGTTTACCAGCTCGTTAATAGAGGTGACCAAAAAGAGAATGCCAAATGCGCCGATGACAACGACGCTCAGCAGAACCAGGAGGTAGGCCAACCAGCCGGGCAAGCCTCGACCTCTGAACCAGGCCAAAATAGGGTAGGTGATCAGCACCAAAAATAACGAGAGCAGAATAGGCGTTAGCAGTCCAGCCATCTCCCTCAGTCCGGCAACGATTAAGACAACGCTAGCGAGGCTGATCAGTAGAGAAACTATCTTAGGTTGCGTTTTCATATCGTTTCTCTCTATCGAAATTTCTCAGAGGTATGATGAG
>JBBSNR010000056.1:0-12343 GCA_038260635.1 Phormidesmidales cyanobacterium | reverse complement strand
TTGCCGCGATCGCGCAGCTGCCCGTACATCACCGAGCCAATCCCGCCACTGCCTCCCCCGATAAATCCACCAATCGTCGCCGTCCGATAGGTCGAAGGAAACATCCGAATCTCCCAGCCCTGCGGACGAGCTACCCGATCAATCGCCGCTAGCTTGGCCCCTGCCTCTACGCGGGCCCGTCCTGGCTTTACCCACTTCACCCCATTCATCGCGCTCAGGTCTAAAATCACCCCGCCCACCAGCGGAATCGCCTGCCCGTAGTTGCCTGTTCCAGCGCCGCGCACCGTTAGCGGTACTTTGCTATCAACGCAGACTTCAGCGGCCCTTAGAACTTCAGCTTCGGTTTTAGGTCGCACGACCAGATTGCCGACCTTGTCCTTGAGCTGCTCCGCTAAAATCGGGCTGAAGTGATAATAGTCTTTAGAAAGCTTAGCGACCTGGCTAAGGTCTAGTATGGTCTCTATAGTGCCAAAGCCATTAGCAAATGCCTGCCAGTCTATGGCTTGAGCCTCAAACTGAGATCCTGAGTGGGCTGTCGTCTGCGTTGAAGCGTGAGCCGAAGATTTCATAGGGAACTTTTAGCTGGCCTAGTGGTGACACCGACCCTATAGTAAACCGCCTGCGATCGCAGTACGGTTACTCACAAACGGTCTGACCGCTCAAATAAACTTGCTTTGAACCAGAGGGAGATTGACGATGAATCAGCGTAGAGGCTTTTTTGCAAAGCTGTTTGACTTTTCTTTCTCAACGTTTGTTGCGCCTCAAGTGGTTGGTGTTCTCTACATTTTGGGGCTGATCGGCGGTGTCCTATTTGCGCTAATCGCAATCGTGAGCGGGTTTCAATTTAGCCCTGTCGAAGGCATCGTTACGTTGGTCGCATCGCTTGTAGGTCTCTTGGTTTACTCAATATTGTTGAGAGTCTCTTTAGAGAGCTTTGTTGCCATTATTCGCACTGCGGAAAATACGCGAGTACTGGCAGAGAATGTGCTGAATAATCCGGCTGATTCTTCTCGGCCAGAGTAACTGAGGTGTTTTTACGGTGGGAGAAGCCCTGGCATATTGACAATCATTGGTAGGTAGGCGCATCGCTACACCCCCTTTTGAGTCAACCCATCGCCGCTGTAAAGATTATGTTGTCTGCTAATATCACTACATTTCCGCTTTGGCAGTACTTGCGTCAGCCTGTCGGACAGCCTGAGCATCAGCTGATTGTCAATCCTCTAAAGTTTTGGCACCGACAAAAGGTGCACTATATAGAGCGCTGCTGGGTGATGTCTTACACGCCCGAAGAGCGGGCGTATTAGGCCATCACCTGTACGTCTCGGCAAGTCTAGAGGCGGGCTACTCTGGCAGCGTTTGGCTGAGTTCTTTTTTGGTCTCGCCCCAGTCGGCGATCGCGCCCCCCAACCAAAGCCAGTTGCTACCCAGCGAATTGGCTCTGAAGTCAGCCGGAGCCTCATCCATCACCTTAAGATAAGCCACCGTTGCTCGCTCTATTAGCAGATTACGCTGAACCGGATCGGCTTCAATTTTAGAGAGAGAGAGGGCGGCCATCGCCAGACCAGCGTAGGCGTTCAGCGCATACTCGCTGGCCGGTTTATCTGAAAAGTAAATATTGGGTGCGGCGGGCTGGCGCTCAGCGAGATCGATGGCTCGCTGCCAGCTGTCTAGCGCCAGATCTTCGCGGTCTATGGCGTATTGGGAAAATCCTAACGCCATAGCAATTTCCATCCAGTCAGGCTCTTGATCTATCGCTGTTATCCACGAGCGCATCGCATCGTCAGCCGCAAAATCGCTGCTGCCCTGTTTGACGAGCCCCCACTGCGCCCGCCCTTTAAAGAAGGAAACAATGACATCTTTCTGCTGATTGCGCTCAGCAGTATCTAGGGCTGTGACCGCAGCGGCAAACTCTCCTTGATCTATCAGTTTTTTAGTAGAGAGAGTCACCGCATCCAAATCTTCTTGATTGAGGGCTACCTCAATTTGGGCAGGCAGCGCTAGCTCTCCGACAGTCTCGGGCAGGGGCTCTCTGGGTAGGCGATCGCGCTGCAACCAACCGGCTGTAGCAGTACCCAGCAACGCAACCAGGGCAACCACAGAAACGCCCGCCACCACTAAAAGCTTGGGATTGAGAAGTTGGGGACTAGCGGTATGGCGGCGGGTTCGGCGCTCCCCTACCCGCTCAGGAACATCGCCTTTAGCAGAAGCCTTAGCTTGGGTAGGCGCGATCGCTGGCCTGACTAGCGGGGGCGCAGGTATAGCAGCGGCCTGCTCTCCATAAAATCCACTGGGTGTTTCAATAGCGGCTGGCACGCGCAGTTCTTCCTCTATCTCAGCAGTAGAGAGCGGCGTTGAAAGTTTTTTAACCAGGGCATCAGCAGTCTCGGCATGATCGCTATGGCCCCGAGCTGGATAGTTCACCGTTTCTCTATTTTCCAAGCTGGCATCTGGGCTGCCGTCTAAATTGCCCTCTAAACTGGCGGACTCTAATTCAGCAGGCAGATTGCTGTGACCATCTGGTAAATCAGTATCGGCTGGCTCTGGCTCAAAAAACATGTCGCCGAAGAGATCATCAGCCGAATCTAGCGGCTGGGTACTTTCGCTGCGGCTTGCTGTTTTCACCAAATAGCCATCAAAGGAAGGCTGCATATAGAGCGTTGGCAGCGCCCAGTAAAACTGATGAGACCCGTAGGCCGAAATCAGCCCCTGGCGAGTGCGATTTAAGCTGAGATCGATAGACTGCCCCTTACGGAGATTGCGGTAGAGCAGCTGGGTAAAGGTAATCGCTACGTGGTCGGGAATGCGCTCGGTCATGGCGATCACGCCCGGCACCCCCCGGTTTACCAGCGCCTGAGCCAGGTTGCGCTCCTGCCAGCCCGGCTCTGTGCTAGAGCTATAGCCGCCCCGACAGGAATTAAAGACCGCTAGCTTAATCCCATTGTTGACCAGCAGGCCAGCGAGATCTTCGCCGCTGAGCCGCTCGGTCAGGCCCGTTTGACGACTCACCAAATAGAGATCGCCGCCCGCGTTGCCCAGGTTGCTATGGCCTGCGTAGTGCAGTACCTGATAGTTGCCCCGATCTAGCTCTTGGGTGAGTTCAGCTCGTCCGGGCTGCTCAAGGATGGTCAGTTGCACATCTAGCAGCGTGTCGCCAGCGTCTGCGTTTCTAGCGAGCAGATCAGGATGCAGCTCAGACTGTAGATGGTAAACCTCTTGCTTCAGCTCCAGGCGCTCTTGGTCATCTGGCGCAGCAATCACCATTAAGATACGTAAGCCCTGGCCTGGCTCACCCGCTTTTGCCAGCGGCACCGAGTGGCCCTGCCGCCGATCTAAAATGTAGCGAGAGAAAATCACATCGGTCCCGCTCGCCAAAGGTCGCGTTCCTGCGTGCAGCACTTCCCAGGGCAGCTGTTGCAGGCGGCTGTCTTTCATGCCAATTCTGAGCCGCAGAAACTCCTGACGGTTTTGGGCAACCCCTTGAGCGGTTACCCAGCTGTCGTGCAGCTGGCCTTTAAAAAGTTCGTCATGTAGGGTTTGCCCCAGGTGGACCAGGGTGGCAGCTTCGGTCTCTGCCAGGTCGCTTTGGCTGCTGGGTTGATCTGTCCGAGTTGCCCGAGTTGATAGGGTATGGCGTGACTGTCCCTGAAGCAGCCCCAGCAGCGGATCGTGCATGAGGGCTTTGGTTTGCTCTAGCCACTCACCTACAGGCCAACGCACTTTTTCTTCAGCGAGCTGTACGCCCTTGGCTACATTTTCTGTACGCACCAAATAGCGATCGCCGCCTACAGCAGTGATGGATATTTCAAATTCCTGAATCACGGCAGCTTTCATCCCCTGGTAGATCGGTTGGGATAGCCTCGTCTGGCAGAGGCCTGATATGGGCGATCGCCTCAGCGCGGGCGCGCACATCAGGCCCCTATAAACACTCTAACAAAGCCCTGTAACAGTGGTTTTGAGGAGCATTTGATACCTTTGACCCAGATCCAAGCCTAAGCGTGCCCCCAAAGAGGGCTTAAGAGTTATCCCTTATTCCATAGTAAGGAAACCGCTCTGCTTTCAGCCAAGCGACTGGGACAGTTACAGCCGCGCCCACTCACCCGGATTGGCAATAGGCAGTTGCCTATAGACACAGGGTCAGTCCAAATGCTGAAGCAAAGATTAAGCCTGTACGACTCAAGGCATATTTACCCAGCGACGTGAACTACTGGCTCATAATCTGATTTAAGCTATGTAAACAATTAAAGATTTTCGTATTTCTCACTCGTTACAAACCTCTCTCATTTCTTCAAATACCTTCTTTTAAGAGTCTTTATTCGGATGACTTCTTTACAGATTGAAGCCACCCAGCCTTCTTCTGGGACAGCGATCGCCCCTCTCTTCTCAGCTGATTCGCAGCTAACCGATCAGCCGTCAGCCGATCAGCAGACCGCAGCCGGACTGCCAAAGCCCGACATTCGCCAGAGTCTGAAAGCCTCTACGCTAGATGGCACTTTCTCCTCTGCCTTTGAAAACATTGTCAGAGGGGTGCTGATTAGCAACTTTTTGCTGGGGTTAGGCGCAGGTGCTTTTGAAGTGGGCTTGCTCGCCTCTATTCCGATGCTGGCCCATCTATTGCAGCCGCTAGGAGCCTATTTTTCAGAGAAGGCGACTAGCCGCCACCTTTATTGTCTGCGGATTTATGGCATTTCGCGGCTGCTGTGGCTGCTGCCAGCGATAGGCATTTTTTGCTTTAGCCGGGGCGTTCTCGATGCCTACGGGCTGACGCTACTGACGATGGGTGTGCTCACCTTGAGCAATATTCTCGACTCGATTGGCTGTGCGTCTTGGATGAGTTGGATGGCAGTGCTGGTGCCACCCAAGCTGCGAGGTCGCTATTTTAGCCTGCGTCGTTCGCTCTCTAGTCTGACGGCGCTGCTGACGATTCCGGTGGGGGGCTGGCTGGTTTCTGGATGGATGGGCGGCGAAGTTGAGGGCTATGGCGTTGTCTTGATTATGGCGGTGCTGATGGGTTTAGCTAGCCTGGGCTTTCAGTTTCAGATGAGCGATGTCAATCCGCAGATAGCCATCCGTCAGAAGGTTGCCAAGTCCGTTCGGTACTCTGAGCAATCTCTCTCTGCTGAAGGCGACCAATCGCCATCAGGTATTTGGGGTGATCGCAATTTTCTCACCCTGCTCTTATTCCTCGGCCTCTGGACTTTTGGCGTCAACTTAAGTGCGCCTTTTTTCAACTTCTATCTGCTCGACACGCTACAGCTAGATGTGAAGTGGGTAACGCTCTACAGCAGTCTGAACTACGGCGCGTTTTTCCTGATGATTATACTGTGGGGTCGGCTGGCAGATCGCATTGGCAACCGTCCGGTTTTGATTATCAACTGTCTACTAGTCGCGGCCATCCCGCTGCTGTGGCTCTATACCAACAGCGGCGCGGTCTCTTTGCTGCTGGGGTTGCCGCTACTGCACATATTGCAGGGCGGTACCTTTGCTGCTTTGGATCTGTGCTTAGGTAATATTCAGCTGGAGCTAGCGCCGGTGACGCGGCAGTCGGTTTATTTTGCGATCGCAGCGGCCATCATGGGCGTGACGGGCGCACTGGGCGCAACGGTCGGCAGCTTTTTAGCTGAGCTGCCCGCCTTTGGATTGCTGGGGGTATTTGCGCTTTCGGCTTTAGTTCGGCTGGCCAGCATCACACCGCTAGTTTTTGTTAGAGAAGCTCGCGCTCAACCTATCCGTCAGCTGATTAACCTGCGCTTGTACCAGGCTCCGCAGCAGTGGCGACTCTCTAAAGTCAAAGCCTGACATAAAATCTAGGTATGGTTGCTACTCCTGCTAATGTCGCTGATGCCAATGCCGCTGACCTGGCTGAAGATAAAGCGCTTCAGCTACAGCAGATAGCAGACAGTCTGCGTCCGGGGCAGCGGGCTTTGGCCGATTGGCGGTCTGGGCCGCTAGCAGTTTCGGCGGTGCCGGGTTCTGGTAAATCTACGGGGATGGCGGCGGGAGCAGCGATCGCCATTGCCCATCATCAGCTGCACGCCCGCAAGCAGCTCGTGCTGGTCACTTTTACGCGCTCGGCTGCGGCCAATCTTAAGGCCAAAGTTCGCCAGCATTTGCGATCACTTTCCCTACCGCTCAATAGTTTTGTCGTCCACACCCTGCACGGGCTGGCACTCAATATTGCCACTCGCCATCCCGAAGTCTCCGGCATCAACCTTTCTCCGCTAGATTCGGAAGGCACGACACTGGTCTCACCTACCCAGAGCCACCGGCTGATTCGCATGGCGGTAGAGCGGTGGATAGCTGAAAATCCGATTGACTATCAGCGCCTGATTGAGGGACAAACGTTTGATGGGGAAGAAGCAGAGCGGCTGCGGCGACAGTCGGTATTGCGGACAGAAGTTTTGCCTGCCCTAGCAGATACCGTCATTCACGAAGCCAAAAGCTCGGGTCTCCTGCCAGATGCGCTCAGCGAGATTGCTCAGACGATGACGGTAGGCGTGCCGGAAGGGGCAGCGGACTATGCGGTGGTGGCGATCGCTGCTGGCCTCTACGCTCACTATCAGACCCTGCTGTCAGACCAAGGGCTAATCGACTACGACGATATGATCCTGGCGGCGCTCAAAACATTGCAAGAGCCGACTCTTCGCCAGCTGTGGCAGAGCCGAGTATTTGCCATCTTTGAAGACGAAGCGCAAGACTCTTCGCCTTTGCAAACTCAGCTATTGGAAGTGCTCGCCGCCGACCCTGACGACCCGCAGCAACCGCTCAATCTGGTGCGCGTTGGCGACCCTAACCAGGCAATTAACTCCACGTTTACCCCGGCTGACCCGGTATTTTTTAATCAGTTTTGCGATCGCGCTCAAGAAATCGGACGGCTGGCCAGTATTGAGCAGGCGGGGCGAAGCTGCGATCGCATCATGGCGGCGGCTAACTTCACGCTGCACTGGGTCAATCAAAATGGGGCCGTTCAAGCCTTTCGTAGTCAGGATATTTTGCCAGTTGGTGCTGATGATCCTCAGCCCGACGCCAATCCAGAGCCGATAGGTAAAGGCGTGGAGCTCGTCCGCCCTAAGAGCACTGTCGAAACCGTCAAACAGCTTGCTCAGAGAGTTGTAGACGCTTTTGAAGCGGATCAGAATCTCAGCGCGGCGGTGTTGGTGAGAGAGGCGCGGCAGGGTAAATTTATTCGAGAAATTTTAGAAGACGCCGAGCAGCTTGGGTTTGATTTTGAGGCGGCTGGGATTGAGATTTATGATGTGGGCGCGCGCGATCGCAAAACCCACATTCCCAGAGAGATCCTAGACCTGCTGCAATTCATCGAGCGCCCGCACTCCCCCGACAATATCAAAGCCGCCTTGCGCGTCCTCGCCAGTCGCCAGCTCATTCCCACCCAAGACCTCAATCCCTTAGCGGCCCACCCCGAGCAATTTCTCTATCCCGGCCCGCTCGACACCCCTCCTCAGACTGAGCCAGCCCAGCAAGCCCGCCGCTACTGCGCTGCCCTGCTCAGAGCCCGATTAGAGCTGCCCGCCTACCACCTCATTCCCTTTTTGGGGCTCACCTTGCGCTACGACCAAAGCGAACTGGCCACTGCCGACAAACTCGCTGCCCGCATTGCCCAGCAAACCCTAGAAGACAGCACCCTGAACGCTATGCTGGTCGCCCTGCAAGAATTGCTCAGCAGCGAACGATTTAGGGCCGTCGAAGCTGAAGACACCGAATCTCAATACACGCGCCCCGGTCAGCTGACCATCATGACCATGCACAAGGCCAAAGGTCTGGATTGGGACGCGGTATTTTTGCCGTTCTTGCATCGGCGAAACCTTCCCGGCGAATCCTGGGTACCCCCTCAAATGCAGTTTCTCGGCGACTTTGCCCTGGATGAAGTGGCTCGCGCTCAGCTCCGCGCCCACACTCACGCCACCTACGCCCGCGACTACAAGCCCGCTCCCATCCCCGATGTTGAAACTGCTTGGCAGCAGGCCAGCACCCTCAAAAAAGCTGAAGAATATCGCCTGCTCTACGTCGCCATGACCCGCGCCAAAAAACTGCTGTGGATGTCTGCTGCTCGCCAAGCTCCCTTCACCTGGAGCAACCCTGACAATCTGCAAGACGCCGAAGCCAGCCCTGTTTTTATAGCGATCAATCGCTCAGAGTCAATAGGAGACACTTAGAAATGCTTTAACAGAAGCAGTGCTCAATCCGAATAGCCTCTCGCACCTGATCGAGCCTGGTTGACTGACAAAAGTTAGTCAACCAGGCCGAAACCATTATACGCAGACGTTTTCCCGGCTTAAATTGATACCCTTGGGATGCACTCCAACCGGATGACGCAACTTGGGCTGCCGGATAGTAACCGAGTTGCAGCCTAAAGAAACTAGCGAAAAAGGAAACCTCTATCTTTTTTTCGATTCACGCAACAAAGTCCCTAAAAATTATCAATTATATTCTTCGGCAAGTAACGCGGTTGCTGTCTCACTATTTAGGGGTTTTGAGAAATAATATCCCTGTCCATATTCACAACGCAATGTTTTCAGTTGGGCCAACTGTTCAGCCGTTTCTATCCCTTCGGCCACCACATCCATCCCCATATTCCTGGCCAGCTGGATAATCCCCCGCACTAGCGCTAGCTTTTCGCCATCAACGGTAATACCTTCGATAAAGGAGCGATCAAGTTTGAGGGTATCGATCAGAAAACGATAGAGATAGCTGAGAGACGAATATCCGGTTCCAAAGTCGTCAATCGAAATTTGAATGCCGCTTTCGCGCAATTTTCTCAACATCGGAGCTGCCACATCAGGCCTTTCCATAATGATGCTTTCCGTAATCTCCAGTTTGATATGCCGGGGCTCTAGATAACTCTCTTGCAAAACCTGATTGACTTGCTCAACCAAATCCAGCTGCATAAATTGTCTTGACGAAAAATTGACACTGATAGTCAGGGGCTGGGCTATCTGAAATTGTTGCTGCCAAGCCTGCATCTGAGCACAAGCCGCTCGCAGGATCCAGGCTCCCATCGGGATAATCAAGCCAGTTTCTTCTGCTACTGGAATAAACTCTGTTGGCGAAACCATTCCTCGGGTGGGATGCTGCCAGCGCATCAAAGCTTCAAAACCGCTGATTCTCCCACTGCTGAGCGACACAATAGGCTGATAGAGTACCTTAAATTCTTGCCGTTCAACAGCTTGCCGCAGGTCGGTTTCTAATTGGAGTTGGGTCACGGACTGAGCATGCATGTCGGTATCAAAAATGGCATAGCGGGCCCTGCCCTGCCCCTTGGCGCGATACATGGCAATATCTGCATCCCGCAGGAGTTCTTCAGGGTCGTCATACCCGGTTGTACTGAGAGCAATACCAATGCTAGTTGTAGAGACGATTTCAAAAGACTTCAGGAGAAATGGTTTAGCCAAAGCCTGGAGAATTCGTCCAGAAATTTGTATCGGAACACTTGCATCTTTAATATCTTCCAACAAAATGGCAAACTCATCCCCTCCGAATCGGGCTACCGTATCTCCGGGCCGGACACAGGCTGTCAGTCTTCGGGCGAGCGCAATCAGCATCTGGTCGCCGATTTGGTGGCCGAGGGCATCATTGACCAGCTTAAAGCGATCAATATCCAGAAACAGCACGGCAAACTGACAGGTATTGAACCGCTTATGTCGTTTTAATGCCTGACCCAGCCGATCCATATACAGAGCTCGATTGGGCAGATCGGTCAAAGCGTCGTGAAACGCATTGTGCCGAAGTTGCTGCTCTACCCGCTTACGCTCCGCTAATTCACTTTGGGATTGTTCATAAAGCTCAGATTGCTGAATGGCAATTGCCACCTGGGTGTCTAGCTGCTGGAGTAAAGAAATTTCATACGGCTGCCATCGCCGCGGACCACTACACTGATTGACAACCAGTAGCCCCCACAACTTTTCTCTCTGGACAATTGGAGTCACTAAGTTAGCGTGAATTTGATATTCGGTCAAAAAATCAATGTGGCATTGGTTTAACCCGGCTGTATAAATGTCCTCTGTGACCTGAACCCGACCTAGTTTATAGAGGTTAACGTATTCTTCGCCAAAGTTATGGTCGTGGCTGACCGCACCCAGAATAGACTTCCAGTGGCTATTTACTGACTCCACGATGATCGTGCCACTCCAGTCTGGGTGTAAGCGATAGATGAACACCCGATCAGCCTGAAGAAACTGCCGCACCTCCGCCACAGTCGTATTTAAAATCTTCTCCAGACTCAAATCCTGACGAATCCGCTGGGCAATGCTATTTACCATGCGCTCCCGCTCGATCTGCTGTTTTGAGCTCGCCTGCATCCGATGGCGTTCTATGGCGTAGTTGATGGTCCGTACTAGTGAGTAGGGTTCTAATTGGTCTTTAGAAATGTAGTCTTGGGCACCCAGCCTGAGAGACTCAATCGACAGCATGACATCATTACAGCCTGTCAACACAATCAGGGGCACCTGAGGCGCTGCGCTATGGGTCTGACTCACGATGTCTATACCATAGCCATCTGGAGGGGGAAGATTGAGCAAAATGACATCTATGGCTTCCCGGCTCAGGAACTTTAGGGCCTCTGGCAGATACCGAATATGAACCAGCTCAAACTGTTGATTCTCTGCTAGAGCTAGCAGTTTCCTGATGAGATGGGCATCTTGCATGTTATTCTCAATCAGCAGAAGCTTAACCGGAGTCTCGGTGGACTGATGCTGGTTTCCTGCTAAGTCAGTTTCAGAAGCTAGTTGGTCCGCTATCGGCCTCTGTCTATCGGTTGGGCTTGCTTGTGTCTGCGGCAAAGAAGCGCTTTTCATAAATAAACCTTTCGAGGTATCCCTCTTTCAAGGGGGTCAAGACAGCAATCCAAATCAAATCGCCATCAGCGACAGCAAGCGCCTTTGGCTACTACCTTGATCAGGAGGCAGTTTGAACGAGTTGAATTTTCTATAGGAAAAATCAACCAATGCGAAGCGCCTTAATACTTATCTTCACGGATCGAGTCGGCTCACTGCGCCGGCATAAACACCTAGTTTGTATGGGTTTCTAAAATAATCCATAGATTTTTCGTAACTACTCAGGCTTAAGTTTTTCTGATAAAAGTCGGCGTGGTTTAAAAACCGCTAATTTTGGGTAACACTGGCAGCACCAATTAGGCCATCGTCGTTGATGGCCCAACCAGCTTGTCTCGTCAAAGTCTAAGCTTTTTGGAAGCGCTCAAAGCCGAGTAGTTCTAGCCAGTGGGGATGAGGGTCGCCAGGCTAGGAATCTATTAGGGTGGGCAGTGCCCACCTTTTCAGTTCTCTATTCATTTCAGAGTAAACTTCTGGCATCTTCAGTAGCCTGCCGTACTACGAACGCTCTACTGTGTCAAAAATTGTGCTAGCAGTTCTGGGGCAATCCGAAATCCAGCTTTATTCATCAAGTCGTCAATAGCAAACTGTAGTGATTCAAGTTCACCGACCTGTTTAGCCCGAAGCAAAATTCCTAAAATTCCCGTTACGTTCAATCCTAAAGATTTGGCAACTTTTCTGCCCTCACGCTCATCTAAAAGCGTCCAATCTGCTTCGAGTTTAATCGCCAGGGCGATCGCCTCAGCTTCCCCTCGATCTAAGGTTTGCTTCAGCAGTTTGGCGAGAGGTTCGTTATTGACGGATTGAGTTTTAATCCATCCAGATGAGATTGCTTCACGAATTGCTTGAGAGCCAGGTCGCTCTTCATCAACCTTCAATTCATCCAATACCGCATCGGGAATCAAAATCTCACCGAACTGCCAACGTAAGAGTATAAGCCGATCCACAATTGCCAAATTGAGAATTGGTGAAGTGTTACTCACTACGGGCATAGCTTAAATCATCATTTAATTCTGCCAAACCGTAGTGTCGTGCCACTCCACGAAGAGAAAGTAACTGCCCAAATTCGTATTTATCCATCTTGGCTAGTTCTCGCGCCTTACCAAAGGAGAGAATGTCTTGCGTATAAAGAGCAACGGCTAATTCCCTGTGCAATTCCTGCTCAATTCGCTGCTCAGGTAGGCGAAGAGCTTGCACAATAGAGTCAGATATTGAGATTTGAAGTCCCATCTTCACTTAAGATCACAACAGTATTGCTTGCCGCTATCATAATACACTCACCAGCTTGGCGCGGTCTAACAATTCAAACGTAGCAGGCGGTCGAAAGCCTCTGATGCTGCGTTCGAGCTTATCTGCCGCCGCTATTTGAGCCGTTATGACTACGCACAAAAAGGCTGGACTGGAACGCCGTATCTTTACCTTTTTTGCAGCGTTAGCTCGGGAGTCCTAGTCTCAAGGGCTAATTCCGTTTGCTTGTGCTTTCTATAGGTGCTCTTACG